>DASYCJ010000095.1:0-49748 GCA_036500225.1 Gammaproteobacteria bacterium | reverse complement strand
CGGGGTTCGCGGATCGCATTACAACCATGAATCGCGCACGGCCAAGCATGTCCCATCGCCGAACGCATCGTCCGCGGGTCCTGGCTGTCCTCGCCGGTCTGTGGCTGACATGCTCCATGCCGGCCTCCGCAGCGGTGCCGGGGACGGGCATCCCGCCGGGTTCGAGCCTGCGGTTCCGCCATATCCGCATCGAAGACGGCCTGGCCCAGAGTTCGGTGCAGGCCATCGTGCAGGATGCCCAGGGTTATCTCTGGTTCGGCACCCAGGACGGCTTGCAGCGCTACGACGGCTACGGGTTCCTGACCTTCCGTCACGATCCCTCCGATCCCGGTTCCCTCTCGGATAACACGGTCAACGCCCTGGCCTTGGGGCCTGACGGTGCGCTTTGGGTCGGTACGTCGGTGGGTGGCCTGGACAGGCTGGACCCGGAGACCCGCCGTTTCACCCATTTCGTCAACGATCCGAAAGACCCCGCCAGCCTCTCCGCCGCTCAGGTCTCGGTGCTGTATTTCGATCGTCAACATCGCCTGTGGGTCGGTACCAGCGCCGGACTCGATCTCTTCGATGGGCATCGCTTCCAGCATCACCTCGTCCCCCAGGGGCCCGGCCATGGCCAAGGGATAGACAGCCTGTATGAGGACGCGGGCGGCCGGCTGTGGGTAGGTAGCGATCACGGCGTCTACTATCTGGACGGCGATCATCTCTCGCCTTTCGTCGCCGGCGGCAGCATGAGCGCCGACCAGCGCGGCCTGTTCACGGAATCCCCCATCCATTCCATCAGGGAGGTGGGTGGCCTGTTGTGGATCGCCAGCGGCCGCGGCATCGCCGTACTGGATGCCCATGGCGGAGTCCAGCGCTTCTACGCACATTCCGCAGTACCTGATTCCCTGGCCAGCGATCATGCGCTGGCGGTGTTGCAGGATTCTTCCGGCGGCGTGTGGGTCGGCACTTACGGCGGCGGCGTGAGCCGTCTCGAAGATGGAGCGGGCGGTTTCCTGTCCTACCAGCACGATGCCACGGATCCGGGCAGCCTCGGCAGCAACCAGATCAACGTGCTCTACGAAGACCGCACTGGGCTGATCTGGATCGGCACCGACGATGGCGGCGTCGACATCTATAACCCGCGTACCCGAGCGTTCGGCTACTACAGGCACAAGCAGGACGACGTGAACAGCCTGGCCAGCAACATGGTGTGGTCCATCTATAAGGACCCCGCCGGTGAGATCTGGACCGGTACCGATCACGGCCTCACCCGCATGGATGCCGCGCGCCGCCGTTATCGGCAGTACCACATGGGTGAGAGACCTGCCACGCGCGTGGACGACGATCAGATCAACTTCATCTATGGCGACCGGCAGGGCAGACTGTGGACCGCCACCAATTACGGTATCTATAGATACGACCCGGTGCGCGACGCCTTCCAGCGCTACGACCTGGTCCCGGGCCGCGATGACAGTAGCGGCAATATCGTGAATTCCCTCTACCAGGACAGTCACGGGCGTTTCTGGGCCGGGACCGCCGCCGGGCTGATACAGATCGACACCGGAAAGCGCAGTGTGCGCCGTTTCCGCCATGATCCGGAACGCGCCGACAGCCTGCCGGCAGATACCATCACCGCCATCTGCGAGAGCAGCGATGGGCGCCTGTGGGTGGGGACCTATGAGGGTCTCGCTTCCTTCGACGGTACGGCCGATAGTTTCCAGATATTCCGCAACGATCCCAAGGATCCCGGCAGTCTCAGCTACGACGACGTCCAGTCCTGTCACACGGACGCCCAGGGCGGGATTTGGGTCGGGACCACCGATGGGCTGGACCACCTGGCAGCGGGGCAGAGATCATTCAAGCGATACTTCATCCACGATGGTCTTCCCAACGACACGATCTACGCGATCCTGGCGGAGCCGGCCGGTGCGATCTGGATCAGCACCGATGACGGCCTGTCGCGTCTCGACCCCACCACCGGGGTATTCCGCAACTACGTGAAGAGCGACGGGTTGCAGAGCGACGAATTCAACGGTGGATCGAGTTTCGCCGCGCCGGACGGCGAGCTGCTGTTCGGCGGCGTGGACGGGCTGAATGCCTTCTATCCCGCCCACATCACCCGCGATGCGCAGCTGCCCAGGATCGCCATCACGCGTATCCTGCGTCAGAACTCAGAGGTGTCGCTGGTCGGGAAAGGCGGTCAGGCGGCTCCGCTGCAGGTGCAATACCAGCAGAACATGCTGAGCTTCGACTTCACGGCCTTCGATTACGCGGAGCCCGAGCTCAACCGCTTCAGCTACCGGCTGGATGGCTTCGACGGCGAATGGCACGAGCTGCGCGGGCAGCATACCGCGACCTATACCAACCTGGATCCGGGCAAGTACGTGTTGCGGGTGCGTGGCGCCAACAGCGATGGTGTATGGAGCGCCGATGACACGACCTTGGACATCGAAGTGCTGCCGCCGGCCTGGCGTACCGGTTGGGCCTACCTGTTGTATGTCGCTGCCGGTTTCGTGACGCTGATGGTGGGGCTGGCCCTCTACAAACGCATCATCCAGCGTGAACAGCACCTCCTGGAGGAACAGCAGCGCCGGCGCTGGGCGGAGTCGCTGCACGACCTCATCCACCGCGTCACCGCGCAACGCGATGACCGCAGCATCGCCGAGCAGCTCATCGACGCGCTCACCAACTTCATCGACTACGAGCAGGCCCTGTTCTACGTGGAGCGGGAAGGCGTCTTGGCGCTGTTGGCATCGCGGGGCATCGGCGCCACCGAGCAGGCCTACCTGGAGCATTGGCCGCAGCAGCATCCGCGCACCGTGGCGCGGCTCAAGCAGGCGCAAAAGACGCTGCTGCTCACGCCTGAGGACGCAGCGACCCTGGCGGGCGGCGCCAAGCCGGGCCGCCATCACTACATGGCTGTGCCGCTGCACTCCGGGAGCGGTGCCTTCCGGCTGCTGCTGGTGGGCCGGCCGAACCGGGTCATGAAGGAGCAGCAGATGGCGGTGGCCACGGCCATGGCCAAGCAGGTGAACATGGCGCTGGACAACACCCAGCTGATCCAGGAGCTGGAGGGTCTCGCCACCACCGACGGGCTGACCCGGCTCTACAACCGGCGCTATTTCATGGAGCGTGCCGAGAGCGAATTCGAGCGCTGCCTCCGCTACCGGCGCGACCTGTCGGTGTTCCTCATCGATGCGGATCACTTCAAGGCCATCAACGATGCCCACGGCCACGATGCGGGGGACCGGGCACTCCGGTTCCTGGCCGCTGCCTGCCGCGCGGGCCTGCGCCAGCTGGACGTGATCGGCCGCTATGGCGGCGAAGAGCTGGTGGTGCTGCTCCCGGAAGCTTCCGCCGCCGTGGCATACGAGACCGCCGAGCGCCTGCGCCAGGGCATCGAAGAGATACGGATACCGCTGCCGGAGGGCGAAGTCCGGCTGACCGTGAGCATCGGCGTGGCCACCGCCGGACCTGAGACCGAGACGGTGGCGGCGCTCATCAACCAGGCGGACCGGGCGCTGTACGAGGCCAAGCGCAGCGGCCGGAACCGGGTGGTGGCTGCCGGTGGGCCGAAATGAAGGCGATGCGTGGGAGATCCGCGTGAACACTGCGGGTAAGGCGCCGCTGCGTCATCGGCTGCTATTGGGCGTGGTGCTGCTGGCACTGGCCGCCACCATATGGCCCGGGTATCTCCTGGGGGCGCGCATCGCACCCTATGTGCTCGGGCTGCCGTTCTCCCTGATATGGCTGGTGCTGTGCATCCTGGTGGTGTTCGTGGCCTTGCTGCTCACCTTCCGTGCCGACATGCGCGCCGCCAAGAGGAGCGGGCGGTGACCATCGAACTCGTCCCCTGTCTCGTCTACCTTGGTCTGGCCCTGCTGCTCGGCATGCTGCCGGGACGCTTCAGCTCGCGCAGCGTGGCGGGATACGTGGCCGGCGACCGCAGCCTCAACACCGTGCTCCTCTATTTCGTGCTGGGGGCGGCGGTGTTCTCGTCCTTCGCATTCCTGGGCGGACCCGGTTGGGCCTACTCGCGCGGAGCCGCCGCCTTCTACATCCTGGCCTACGGCGCCTTCGGCATGATCCCGTTCTATTTCCTCGGGCCGCGCGCGCGGCGCCTGGGTGCGCGCCTGGGTTTCTTCACACAGGCGGAGATCGTCGGTCACCGTTTCGACAGCAAGCCGCTGCAGGTGGTCGTGGCCCTGTTCAGCATCGCGGCGCTGGTGCCGTATCTCACGCTGCAGATCAAGGGCGTGGGTTTCATCCTCTCGGTGGCGAGCCACGGCGCGCTGCCGGAATGGGAAGGCGCGCTCGTCGCCTATGGCATCGTCACGGTGTACGTGCTCTACAGCGGCATGCTCGGTGTGAGCTGGACCAGCGTGTTCATGGGGCTGGCCATGATGACCATCGGCTGGTTGTTCGGCCTGTACCTGCCCTGGAAGTTCTACGGCGGCATCGGCGCGATGTTCCACGCCATCGCCACCGGTCCCCATGCCGCCATGCTGGTGCCGCCCGGCCTGGATGCCGCCGGTGGCAGCTGGGACTGGTGGGGATACAGCTCCGCCATCATCGTCTCGGTGCTGGGGTTCTGCTGCTGGCCGCATTTCTTTATGCGCAGCATGGCCGCCAAGGACGACCGCAGCATCAAGCTCATGGTGGTCATGTATCCCACCATGCAGATCTTCATGGTGCCGGTTTTGATCATCGGCTTCTCGGCAGTGCTGTTGTTCCCGGACATCAAGCCGGCGGACACGGTGCTGCCCTTCATGCTGCAACACGCGGGACTGTCGCCATGGCTGGTGGGACTGGCCTCGGCCGGTACCCTGGCGGCTTCCATGCATACCGGCGATGCCATCATGCACGCCGCCGGTACCGTGGGAGTACGGGATGGCATCATGCCCTTGTTGCAGAAGCCCCTGGACGACAAACGGCAGCGCGACCTCATCCGGGTGCTGATCCTCGTCATCACCGCGGCGGCGTTCTACTTCGCGGTGGCTTCGAAGATCTCGCTGGTGTCGCTGTTGCTCGGCTCCTATGGCGGCGTGGCGCAGATCTTCCCGGTGCTGATCGCGGCCTTCTACTGGCCCCGGGCAACCGCCCCCGGGGCGGGAGCGGGTCTCCTGGCGGGCGTGGCGGTCAACATGTTGTTCCTGCTGAAGCCGGAGCTGAAACCGGTGCCGTTGCATGAGGGCATCTACGGACTGATCGCCAACGTCGTCGTGCTCGTGGTAGTCAGCAAGATGACCAGGCCGGTGAGCGCAGAAAGGCTGAAAATCTATTCGGAAGCGGGTTGGGACTGAATTACTTCGGCGGCGCCAGGGCGGCCAGGTACTTGTCGGCGTCGGGGACCGACATGGGCTTGGAGAAGAAATAACCCTGGCCTTTGCGGCAACCCAGGGCGCGCAGCAGCTCAACCTGGCGCGCATCCTCGATGCCTTCCGCCACCACGTCCATGCCCAGATCCGCCGCCAGCACCGTGATGGTGCGCACGATGGCGCGGTCGGCGCGGGCCTTCTCGATGCCGGTGATGAAGGAACGATCGATTTTCAGGGTGTCGATCTTGAAACGGCGCAAGGCCGAGAGCGACGAGTAGCCGGTGCCGAAGTCGTCCATCTGCAGGTTCACGCCCACCGAGCGCAGGCGTGCGATGGTCTCCACGGCCAGGGCCGGGTTGTCCATGAACACGGTCTCGGTGATCTCCAGGCACAGGTTCTTGGGCTTGATGCCGGTGACGTCCAGCACCCGCGCCACGCGCTGCGGGAGCACCCAGTGGGCGAACTGGCGGTTGGCGATGTTCACGCTCATGGTGATGTCTTCGCCCAGGTGCTTGAACTTCTTCTTCCAGGCGGCGAACTGGGCGCAGGCGGTCTCCATGACCCACCAGCCGATGGGGATGATGAGCCCGGTCTCCTCGGCCACCGCCAGGAAATGCTCAGGTCCCAGCAGGCCCTGGTTGGGGTGTTCCCAGCGCACCAAGGCCTCGAAACCGGACAGCTTGTTGGCGGACAGGTCCATGACCGGCTGGTAGAACACCCGGAATTCGCTGCGCTGCAGGCCCTGGCGCAGGTCGGTCTCCAGCTTCAGGTTGGCCTTGGCGCTCTCATGCATGGCGTCGTCGAACACCACGTAGCCGGCCTTGCCGGCCGCCTTGGCGCGGTACATGGCGGTGTCGGCGTCACGCAGGATCTCGTCCGGATGCTTGTAATGGGGCGCGTTGATGACGATGCCGATGCTGGCATTAGTGAACACCTCGTGGCCGTCCACGGTGATGGCGCGTGCCAGTTCCTCGTGCACCCGGTCCGCCACCGCCGTGGCGTCGTCCAGGCCCGTGATGTTCTCCACCAGTATCGTGAACTCGTCGCCGCCGTAACGTGCGATGAGGTCGGCGGGGCGAAGACAGGTGCGCAGACGGCGGGCGATGGACACCAGCACCCGGTCGCCGAAGCTGTGGCCCAGGCTGTCGTTGATGAGCTTGAAACGGTCCAGGTCCAGGAACAGCACCGCGAAGCGGTCCGAGCTGCGCTTGCCCACGTGCTCCAGGGTCTGTTGCAGCCTCTCCATGAAGAAGCTGCGGTTCGGCAGGTCCGTGAGCGGGTCGTGGTAGGCGCCTTTCAGCAGCTCCTGTTCCGAGCGCTTCTGGGCGGTGATGTCGCGCACCGTGCCGGTCACCGCGGGGGTGCCGCGGAAGGGGACGTGCGCCACCGTGACCGCGGCCACGATGCGGCTCTTCTCGTCCTTGTGCATGAAGCGCAGCTCATGCAGCTCGTGGCTCGCATGCAGGACGTATTCTTCCTCGAAGGCGTTGCTGGAGTGGCGGTCCTCGGGGGCCAGCAGCGAGCTGAACGAGAGACCGGTCATCTCCTCCGGCTTGTAGCCCAGCATGGCGGCGAAGGCGCTGTTCACGTACACCAGGCCACCGCGGGAACTGAGGAATACCCCGTCCTGGCTCATGTCCACCAGGGTGCGGTATTTCTCCTCGGACTGGGCCAAGGCTTCTTCGGCGAGCTTGCGCGGCGTGATGTCCTGCAGGGTGCCTTCGTAGTACTCCACCTTGCCGGACTTGTCGCGCACCACGCGGGAATTATCCGAGACCCAGATGTTGCTGCCATCGCGGCGCGTCATCTGGAACTCCACGTCGGCGTAGTAACCGTCCTTCTCGATGCGGCTCAGCAGCTCAGCGCGTTGTTCAGGGTGGAGATATGAGCGGACCATGATGTCAGGCGCCGCCGTCATCAGTTCACTGGGGTCGCCGTATCCCAGCAGACGGGCCAGGGCCTTGTTGGCGCGGATGATGCGCCCGTCCTGGGTGCTCTGGTAGATGCCTTCCACGGCATTCTGGAAGATGTTGGCGTAGCGGCGTTCCACGTCCAGCAAGGCTTCGCTTTGCGTGCCGTCGTTGCGCCGGTCGTGGCAGACCGCGAGCACCGTGTGCTTGCCGTCCAGCACCTGCAGGCGCGCGTGGATGCGCACCGGCAGCTTGCCGCCGTCCTTGGTGCGCAGCTCCGTGTCCGAGAGCAGGGCCTGCTCCGTGAGCAGGGCTTCGTTGATCTCACGCAGCTTGTCGGCGGCCATCAGGCTCGAAGGGCTGATCTCCAGCAGTTCGTCGCGGGCATAGCCGAGCAGGGTGCAGGCGGTGTCGTTGGCCTCGATGAAGGGACCGCCGATGCGGCCATCCTCGCCGACGGGGTAGACCAGGATCGCATCGCCGCCGGTGTTGAACAGGGTGCGATAACTGACGTCGCGGCGGTGCAGGGCATCGAGGGCGGCGCGGTAGTCGGTGACGTCCAGCACCGCGGTCAGCACGTAGGGCTTGCCCTCGATCTCCACCATCTCCGCGGAGGTCAGCCCGCGGCGGCGCTCGCCGCCCCGGGTGAGGAAATGCGCCTCGCGGTTGCTGATGCGGCCGTTCAGGCGCAGCTCCTGCAGGTACTCCTCTCGCTCCTCCGGGTACTCCCAGATGCCGAGTTCCACGGCGCTGCGGCCGATGATCTCCGCCGGGCTGAAGCCGAGCATGCGTTCCACGGCGGCATTGACGTCGGTGAACTTGCCGGTCTCCAGCTCCGAGATGGCGATGATGCCGGGCGCGGCGCGGAAGGCGGTGGCGAACTTGGCGGCGGCGAGCCGCTGCACCTCGTCCAGGCGGCGCCGGCGCAGTTCCGCGGCGCAACGCGCCGCCAGGAGCTTCAGGGCGTCGAACAGTTCGTCGTTGGCCTGGAAGGGCTGGCGCGACATGATGCCCAGGTGCCCGATGGACTGGCCGTCCGGGCCGGCGACGGCGACGGCGCAATAGGCGCGCACGCCGTGCTTGCGCAGCCAGCGGTCCTCGGGGAAGGCGGTGGCTGTCTCATCCTCGATCCAGAGCCGGCCTTCCGCCATCACCCGCTCGGCGGGGGTGCCCGGGATGTCGATCTCGCCCAGGGCGCCGGCGGCGTGGTTCACATGCCAGCCCGCGACGAGCTTGAGGCGCTTGGGATCTTCCGGGACGCGGAGGGTGACGAAGGCGTATTCGGTGTCGAGGCCGGCGGCGAGGCTGCGCACCAGCTGGCGGAAGAAATCCTGGCCGACGAAGCCCGCAGTCTGCTCCATGAGACTGTAGAGCACGCCCGCAGGCGCGGCGTGGAGGGCGCTTTCCGGCTTCATCTTGGGCAGGTTACCTCTGTCTGCGGCGGCGCCGGCCCAATCCTTCCCCAGGGCCGGAGCATAGTCTAGCGAATGCAAATAATGCTTAAAGAGATGCGTCTAAGTCAATGAAAATAAGAGGAAAATTTTACCATTGTCCCGAAAGATCGAAGGGGTATTGGCCGGTGCTGTCAGGTTGTCCCAGGCCCGAGAGCAGGCTGCGAGTGGCCTGGTCACCGACGTCCTTGGCAGCCAGGGTGCCCTTGAGATGGTAAACCCCCTGGTCTGAGAGGCTCAATGAGGCGTTGAGCCGGATAGGGCTCCCGGCATCGGCGATGGTGGCCTGGATACCGCCACCGGACGCCGGGGTGAGATCCATGCGGAAACTACCCAAGGTGGCGGCCGTGGGCCACTTCAGCACTGAGTCATCCAGGTCCAGTTCCCCTTCCGCCGATGTCATCCGGCCATTCTTAAAGCTGAACTGCAAGGCGTGCAACCCGAGAGAGCCGGTGACGCTATTGGGCGGCAGGGGCGACCAGCGGTCCATGGCTGCTACCGGCACGCGACCTTCCAGTCCCTTCAGGCGTATGCCACCGAAACCCATATCCACCCGGCCGCTCAAATCCCGATCTTCCGCGTGCACATGCACGCGGTAACCGATGTTGAAGCTGAGAGGTGCCAGCCAGTCGAAATTCCAGTCCAGGGTGCCGAGGTCCATGCCCTGGTAACGCAGTTGCGCCGCGGAACCTGAGAACACCGAGCCCGTGACGCCCGCCATTTCCAGTTGCGGCATCTTCTTGCTGAGATGGTCCGCCAGGTACTGCGCCGGGAAGGTGACGCCCAGGAACATGAGGTAAGCGACCGCGCCCAGCAGCCACCATTTCAGGGCAGGCCGGCTCATGCGCCGGCGATCAAGGTGAGCGTGGTGTCCACCGAGCCCACGGAGCTGGCGTGTTGCGCGTTCATCTCGCGTACCGAGATGCCGTACTGCCGGCGCAGGGTGCCGAGCCAACGCACCAGGGCATCGAAGCCGACGCCCTGCAATTGCAGGCGCACCGAGCCGTCATTCCCGGTCTGTGCCTGTTTCATTACGGTGCCGAAACCCGCATCGGTGGCGCTGCGGCTCACCACCGCCAGCAAGGATTGGTTGGCAGGCAGCCCCGAGGGTTGTTGGCCGCGCAAGGCCTGCAATTGCGCCGCTGCCGGTCCCATCCAGGCGATCGCGGTCTGGCGGTCCTGGATGTCCGCTTCCAGACGCGTGCGGCTGGCGAAATAGGGTGCCAGCAGGGCGAGATACAGGATCATGGCCACCACGAACACCGCGCCTACGGCGAGGATGCGTTGCTCCCGCTCCTGCAGCGAGCGGTACCAGACCTTGAATTCGTCGTACTGCTTCACGACGCGCCTCCACTCAAGGTGATGCGGCCGGTAACCTGGCTGCCGGCGGCGTTCACTGAGTCCAAGTTGGCGCTGATGCCGCTCTGTTTGTTGAGCGCGCCTTTCAATGCGTCGAGGGCACTGATATCCGCAGCCTGCAACTGGGCCTGCAAGCTACCGCCCTGGTAACTGACGCCGGTCACCTGGATGGAGGGGTTGCTGCCGAGCCCGGTACCGAGTGCATCCAATAGAGACAGCAGTGAACCCGCAGAACCACCGCCCTGCAGTTCTGCCAGGCGCTGCTTCATCTGTGCGATCTCAGTGCCGGCTTGCAGACGGCTGCCGGGCATGGCCTGGGCGAAGAGCTGCTCTTCCTGGGCGTCGAGGGCCGCGGCTTGGTGGCGCAGCTTCATATAAGAGCTGATCTGTTGCGCGAGGCCGAGCAGCAGGCAGGCGGCGAGCAGGATCGCCGCCAGGCGCCACTGGCGCCAATGCTCCTGCATCTGCGTCTGGATCTTGAAGTCACCCTGCAGGAGATCCAGCCCGCGCTGATGGTTAAGGGAATTCGCCAGGAGCGGCAGCATGCCGTCCTCCATGGGACGGCGCAGGCGTTCGATGGACAAATCTGCCAGGGATGTGTCGAAAGCATCCATCTCCTGGGGCGTGCCGTGCATGACGATGCGGGTGACGGCGATGTTTTCTGCCAGGCGTCGCTTCAAGAGATGCACCGCGAGACCTGCATCAGTGCCGAAACCACTGCCATCCGGGAAACGCACCAAAGTTGTCTCGCCTTCGAGCACCGCCACAGCAGCATCCGCTTCCGGCGCGATGGCACATACGTCCGGTATCACGCGTGCAGCCTCGATGCCTGCGGCGGCGAGCGCATCCAGTTGTCCCTGCATATGGGCGCGTCCCACGGCCGCCACCAATTGACCGGCATCGCTACGGGTACCTAGTGCGAAATGCATGGATTCCACGTCTTCCGCCAGCTTCTCTTCGAGCATATAGGGCACGGCTTGCAAGACTTTCTGCGGGTTGCGGCTCGGCACTTCCACATGCAGCAGAGTCACGCGTTCTGCCGGCAGAAAGACCGTCACGCGCCGGTCTTTGGCCTGGGGAGCGGCATCGGCGAGACCACCCTGTTGTGGGTGGCCGATGCGGTTGCCCAGGGTGTCCACCAGCAGCCAGCGGGCGGGCTCGTCGGCACGCGGCAGTTGCAGATAGAGGGATTCAGCCATCTCTAGAGCGTCCCGAAAGTGCGGCGCACGGCGGTGACTTCGTTATTGCCGTTGCGATACAGCAGACTGTACAGCGTGACGTGGGTGCTGCCAATCTGCGCCACCACCGTCACCAGGAAGTAGCTGCTGGTGTAGCCGAAACCCGTGGCGGGGATGTTGGCGGCAGTGAAAGCCTGGGGCGGCGTGCCGTTGAACGCGGTGCTGCCCCGTTCGCCGATTACCTGGGAGGCGATATCGGCGGTCACGTTCTCGTTCAGGGATTCCAGCACCGGCCCCGAGGCCGTGTTTATGTTCACCGGGATCGCCGTACCTTGGGCCGGCAGGGCGCAGAGGTAGGGAGAGATCTGGGCATAGACCGTGGGGGTGATGCCTTTCACCAGCAGGAGTTCGCTCACACTCTGCATGCTTGTGCCGGGTCCGGCCGTGAGATAAGGCGGTTGCAGGCGTGAGTAATAGTCGTCGCCCGCATCGACCGCACCCCCGGGAGCAGAGGTGAACCATTGGGCCACGGCGGTGGCCAGGGTCGGGTCTTGGCCTACCGCCTGGAACAAGCGCGCCAGCTGTTGAGTGGCAGGCGCCTGGTTCGGACTCTGGGCCGTGGACAAGGAATTTATGTTGAAGCGGCCCTGAAGGTCTTCGATCTTGCCCTGGATCTGGCCGCCTTGCACCGGCAGCGGCGGCAGTTGCTGCGCCCAATCCTGGTTCAAGGCAGTGACGCCCTGGGTCTTGCGGCCGTCCCGCGCCAATATCTCCTCCGCCCAGGCCTCGGCGCCGAGCGCGTACTCCATGGCTTGATCGCCCTGCACCAAATTGGCGGTACGGCGCGTGTCCAGGTTGGTCTGCCAGGCGATGGCGACGGCGATGCCGGCGGCGATGGCCACCACCACCAAGGCAGTGATCAGGGCTACACCGCGCTGGCGCGATTCAGGGCAGGCAGTTCGAGCCACAGCTCGAGACCTCCACGACGCGGGTGATATCGCCGAGATCCTTCAGCGTGATCACGATGTTGACCGCCACCGGCAGGCTGCTGTTCACGGCATCAGCGGTCGCAGTGGTAGAGCCTGGTGGTATCTGTTGCTGGGCACTCGCTCCGCCTGGCGGTGGCGTAGTCGGTGCGCCGTTCGCGCCACCGGTCTGGACTTGGGACTGGGTCGCGGGCCACACGTCCTGGAAAGATTTGCTGACCGGATCCATGTATTGGATCTTCAGGGAGGCCACGTCGTCCAACAGCGGTTCTTTCGACGGCAGTATCTGCGCCTGGCCGTCCAGTTCCGGCCACCAGGAGCGCATCAGTTTGCCGTCTTCCAGGCTGTAGGCGACCCGCTCTTCGGTGCTGCGCACCGTGCCGAGTGGGTTGGTCCAACCGCCGCGGGTGAACTGGATGGGTGGCACGTTGTCAGGACCGGCCAGGAGCGCCGGCAGAGTGCCCCCCAGGCCGTCACGCACCGGCCGCGGTTCCAACTGTTCGAAGTCATGGGTGATGATGTCCATGGCGAGCTGCACCTGGCGCAGACGCTTCAGGGAAGCGCGACTGTGATCCGCCTGCTTGCTGAGGGCGCTCAGGCCACCGTAGGCGATGACCATGAGTATCGCCGTGATGGATAGGGCCACCAGCAATTCGATGAGGGTGAAGCCGCGCGTGTTCTTCATCCGCCTGCCGCGCTCCCGGCTTGCTGGTTGGGCGGCAGACCCATGAAACCGGTGACGGTGACCACCACGTCGTCGGGTCTATCCGGTGTAGTCACGTCGATGTCCACCCGCAACAACCCCGGGTCCGCGGTCTTGGTCATGGTGGCTTTCCAGTGCCACTTCTCACCGGCCATGTCCGCATCGCCGTTAAGGGAATCGTCGCTGGGCCAGGTCTGGGCCACGCGCAGCATGCTGAGTTCGTTCAAGCCCACCCATTGGGCGAAGGTGTCGTCCCGGAGTTGCACGGCGCGGCGTGAGGAGTTGCCGGCGGCGCTGCTCACCGCTAACAAAGCAGTGGCGATCACCACGATGGCCACCAGCACCTCAAGCAGAGTGAAGCCACGGTTGCGGATGCTGTTGCTCACGGCGGCGTCTTGTGGTCGATGGACTTGGCTTCGGGTTCGATGACGGTGATGCCATCCGCCAGCGTGCCCTTGACCTTGTAGACGGCACCGGAGGCGGTGCCGGTGACGTCGACCTCGAAGGGCGCCATCTCGCCGCTGGAGAGCAACAACACTTGAGGGACGTTTTGACTTTGTTCGCTGCCGCCGGTAGCGGCGGCCGATGCCGCAGTAGTACTGGCACCCAGGTCCTGTACCGTGGCAGGCGGCGGTGCCAGGGTCACCGGCGTGCCCTCGGTCTGCAAGGACAGGCTCACGTCGTTGCCCAGTTCATGACGGGACAGGAGTTCATCGTCCTTGACCGGCTGCCAGTTACGTCCGTCGTAACTATAGAGAGTGTAGGCGTGGGCTTCGATGCGCAGGCCGTATTCCTGTCCCTGCATGACGGCTTGCTCCGCGGCTAGGCCGGCGATATCCGCGAGCTTCTGCGCCTGTTCCTTGGCGGGTTCACGGCTGGCGACGTTGACGGATATGACGGCGATGCTGGCGACGATGGCGATGATCACCATCACCACCAGGAGTTCGATGAGCGTGAAGCCCCGATCGGTTTGCGGGCTCACGGCAGCGCCTGAAGTCAGTGCCCGCCGTTGCTGTTGGAACCATTGTCGTTCAAGTTCCAGTTGCCCACGTCGGCGTTGACTCCGTCACCGCCGGGCTGACCGTCGGCACCGTTGGACCAGATGTCCACGGACATGCCGTGGCTGCCGGGATTGAGGTACTGATAGGGATGGCCCCAGGGATCCATGGGCAGCTGGTCGAGATACTGCTTCCAGTGCGGCGGCGAGGGATCGGAACTGGGTTTCTGCACCAGCGCCTGCAGGCCCTGATCCGTGGTCGGGTAGACGTAGTTATCCAGCTTGTACACCTCGAGGGTGGATTGGATCTCCTGGATGTCCGCTTTCACCTTCACCAGACGGGCTTCGTCGGGCTTGTCGATGACCTTGGGGACGATGACCGCCGCCAGGATGCCGAGGATGACCACCACCACCATCACTTCGATGAGGGTGAAACCGGATTGTCTCTTGAGGGTCTGCATGGCTGTTTTGACTGGTAAAATCTTGGGGAAAGCGCTTCCTGCGCGGATTCCAATCATACACCAAGGCCCCGATGTCCCCCATGCCTTCCGCCCCCCAGAACGCAACGGGCCGGCTGTTGCGCCAGCACTGGCCGCTCCTGGTATTGCTGCTGCCTTGCCTGCTATTGGCGGCGGCAGGTGAGCCGGTGCGCATGTTGTTGCGCTATGACCGAGTGGCCATCGAACACGGTGCCCTGTGGCGACTGTTCACTGGCAACTTCGTGCACCTGGGCATGGGACATCTTCTGGAGGACATGGCGGGTCTGGTGCTGCTGTGGCTCTTGTTCGAAGACGTATTGCCTGGCTGGCGCACGCCGGTGGTGGTGTGTGTGGGCGCACTGGCAGTCGGACTGGGCCTCTATATCGGCGACCCTCAGGTGCTGTGGTACGTGGGCATCTCCGGTGCCCTCGACACCCTGTGGGCCGCGGGTTCGTTTGGACTGATACGCCGGCGCGACCGCTTCGGCTGGATGCTGGCGGGAGTGCTGGTGGCGAAGCTCATCTATGAACAGGGTTTCGGCGCGCTGCCGTTCTCCAGCGTCTCCACCGGCGGCAACGTGATCGTGGATGCCCATCTCTATGGAGCGCTGGCTGGAGCACTTATGGGCTTTGGCAGCGGTCTGCCCTGGCACCGTATAATGCGCGAATCGAAATCGCCCGGAGACGATGCATGAGTTTCGCCGCCGTATTCCCGGGTCAGGGTTCCCAAGCCATCGGCATGTTGGGTGAGCTTAGCCCGGCGCACCCGGAAGTGCAGCAGACCTTCGCTGAAGCTTCTTCTGCTCTGGGCTATGACCTCTGGACCCTGTGTCAGCAGGGACCGGAAGACAGACTCAACTCCACGCAACAGACCCAGCCCGCGCTGCTCACGGCCGGCGTCGCCACCTGGCGTGTCTGGAAAGCAGTGGGTGGCGCCGAGCCTTCCGCCATGGCGGGGCACAGCCTCGGCGAATACACCGCGCTGGTCTGTGCCGGTGCTATGGATTTCAAAGCTGCCATCAAGCTGGTGGAGTTCCGCGGCCTCGCCATGCAGGAAGCGGTGCCCGCAGGGCAGGGTGCCATGTCCGCCATCATCGGCCTGGATGACGATGCGGTGCGCGCGGCCTGCGCCGAAGCCGCCCAAGGCGAAGTGGTGGAAGCGGTGAACTTCAATGCCCCGGGCCAGGTGGTCATCGCCGGCACCAAGGCGGCCGTGGAGCGGGCAGGCGAGATCTGCAAGGCCAAGGGTGCGAAGCGCGCCCTGCCTTTGCCGGTGAGCGCGCCTTCCCATTGCGCGCTGATGAAACCTGCTGCTGAGCGCCTGGCTCAGAAGCTCGCGGCCCTGGACATACAGCCACCGCGCATCCCGGTGCTGCACAACGTGGATGTGACTGCCCATGTCAAGCCAGACGAGATCCGTGCTGCGCTGAAGGCCCAGTTGCATAGCCCGGTGCGCTGGGTCGAGACGGTGCAGAAGCTGGCGCGTGACGGCGCGGTGAAGCAGATCGAGTTCGGACCCGGCCGGGTGCTGGCGGGCCTCGCCCGGCGCATCGACAAGACCGTGGAAGCTTATCCCGTGTACGACCCCACGACGCTGCAGGCCGCCCTGGCCGCAGCAGGAGCCTGAAGCATGTTGCAACAAGACATCGCGCTGGTCACCGGCGCCACCCGCGGTATCGGCAAAGCCATCGCCCAGGCGCTGGGCAACGCCGGCGCCACGGTGGTCGGCACCGCCACCAGCCAGGAAGGTGCGGATCAGATCAGCGCCTATCTCAAGGCCGAGGGCATCAAGGGCAAGGGCCTGGTGCTGGACGTGGTGGACCTGGGACAGATCGAAGCGGCCGTGAAGGCCATCGCCGCCGAGTTCGGCGATCCCACTGTGCTGGTGAACAATGCGGGGATCACCCGCGACACCCTGCTGATGCGCATGAAGGACGAAGATTGGGATGCGGTCATCAACACCGACTTGAGTTCTGTGTTCCGGGTCTCGAAGGCCTGCCTGCGCGGCATGATGAAGGCGAGACGCGGCCGCATCATCAGCATCGCCTCGGTGGTGGGTTCCAGCGGTAACCCGGGCCAGGCCAACTATTGCGCCGCCAAGGCCGGCATCATGGGTTTCACCCGATCGCTGGCCCAGGAGATCGGTTCGCGCAGCATCACCGTGAACACCGTGGCGCCGGGCTTCATCGACACCGACATGACCCGCGCGCTGACCGAAGAACAACGTACCGGCCTCCTTCAGAAGATCCCGTTGGCACGACTCGGCGCTCCGGAGGACATCGCCCAGACGGTGCTGTTCCTGACTTCGCCGGGCGCCGGCTACATCACGGGTGAGACTATTCACGTGAACGGCGGCATGTACATGGCCTAAAAACGGCCATCGAGGGGCCGTTTTCGGGGTATTACGGGGGTTTAGACCCTGTTTACAACGGGTTTAAAGTGCAACTGGCGCAGCGAGGGGTGTTTCTCTACAATACCGACCCCAGTTTGGCCGGTAATACCGGACACCGAACTGTTTTGTCACACTGGGAGCCCCAACAGTCATGAGCAGCATTGAAGAACGCGTCAAGAAGATCGTCGTCGAACAACTGGGCGTGAAGGAAGACCAAGTCTCCACGCAGGCCTCCTTCGTGGACGATCTGGGCGCTGACTCGCTGGATACCGTGGAACTGGTCATGGCCCTCGAAGAGGAATTCGAGTGCGAGATCCCGGACGAAGAGGCCGAGAAGATCACCACTGTCGGCCAGGCCATCAGCTACATCAAGGAACACCTGCCCAACGCCTGATCGGCGGGGTTCCAAAGCAAGCGCCGTTGTCATCGCGAGGTGGCAACGGCCTTGTGCTTTATGCTCCCCCGCGTGCCTGAAGCAATATATCGCCTGCCGTATACTGGTCCAGCCAGATCCTAGAGGTAATTGCCGTGTCCAAGCGTCGTGTCGTCGTCACAGGAATGGGCATCATCTCGCCGGTAGGCAACAGCGTGGTTGAGGCCTGGGCCAACGTCGTCGCTGGCAAGAGCGGCGTGGGCATGGTCACGCACTTCGACGTGACCAACTATCCGACACGCATCGCCGCCGAGGTCAAGGGCTTCGACCCGGCGACCTACATCACGCCGAAGGACATCAAGAAGATGGACCCCTTCGTGCATTACGGCATCGCGGCCTCCGTGCAGGCCATCAAGGATTCCGGGATCGAGGTGACGGAAGCCAACGCGGCGCGCATCGGCGCAGCGGTGGGCGCCGGTATCGGCGGTCTCACGAACATCGAAAAAGCCCATAGTTCGATCATCGAGAACCACAGCCCGAAGCGGGTGTCGCCGTTCTTCGTGCCCTCCAGCATCATCAACATGATCTCCGGCCACCTCTCGATCATGTACGGCCTCAAGGGCCCGAACTACGCGGTGGTCACCGCCTGCACCACGGCCAACCACAACATCGGCATGGCCATGCGCAACATCCAGTACGGCGAAGCCGACGTGATGGTGGCGGGTGGCGCCGAGATGGCTTGCACGCCCTTAGGGTTAGGCGGCTTCTGCGCGGCCCGTGCGCTCTCGGAGCGCAACGATGCGCCGGAGCAGGCCAGTCGCCCCTGGGACAAGGATCGGGATGGTTTCGTGCTGGGCGAGGGCGCCGGAGTGCTGGTGCTGGAAGAATACGAACACGCCAAGAAACGCGGGGCCAAGATCTATGCCGAGCTCATCGGCTTCGGCATGAGCGGCGATGCCTATCACATGACTTCGCCGCCGGAAGACGGTGAGGGCGCGCGTCTGTGCATGACCAACTCCCTGCAGGACGCTGGCTTGAACCCGAGCCAGGTGGATTACATCAACGCCCACGGCACATCCACCCCGGTGGGTGACAAGGGCGAGACCGTCGCCATCAAACGCGCCTTCGGCGATCACGCCAAGAAGGTCGCCATCAGCTCCACTAAGTCCATGACCGGTCACCTGCTGGGCGCTGCCGGCGGCGTAGAAGCGGTGTTCAGCCTGCTGGCCATGCGCGACCAGGTGGCGCCGCCCACCATCAACCTCGACAACCCCGACGCCGAGTGCGATCTCGACTACGTGCCGAAGACGGCGCGCAAGATGAAGATCGACACGGTGCTCTCCAACTCCTTCGGGTTCGGCGGCACCAACGGCACGCTGGTGTTCCGTCGCCTGAGCTGAGCGGCGACGTCGCTTGAGCGCGGCGCCGCCTCTCCACCCCATGCACGCCTTCGACTATGGCGTGGATCTCGCAGCGGCCTGCCGCAACGAGCCAGCGCTGTTCCCGTTCCTACTGGAGAGCGCAGCCCGCGGCGGCGCCCAGGGCCGATGCGACCTGCTGTTCCTGCGCCCTGACCCCGAGATGCTGGTGCTGCATGCCGATGGACGGCTCACGGGGCCCCATGCGGACGGAGCGGGCGGGGATTTCCTGGCAGCCTTGGATAGCTGGTGGCGGGCCGAGCGCACGGAGCCTGCGATCGATCGCGTGCTGTTCCGCGGCGGCTGGTTCCTGTATCTCGGTTATGAGCTCATCGACCAGATCGAGCCCAGCCTCGGCCTGCGTGCGGGCCGCGATCTGCCGGTGGCCTTCGCCGCCCGGGTGCCGGCGGCATTGATACGCGATCATGGGTCCCGCAGCCTGCGTTACGTGGCCGAGCCTGGTACGGACCCTACTCTTGAGAAGATGTCATCCGCCGTCCTCGCTCAGGCCTTGCCGGCTGAGATGTCGGCCATCAGCGGGGGACTCGTGGAAGACGAGCCGAGCCGGTACCTGGATCAGGTGCAGCGGGCGCGACGCTATATATATGAGGGAGACATCTTCCAAGCGAACCTGAGCCGGCGCTGGAGCGCGGCCCTCGCCCCGGGTGCCGATAGCACCGGCCTCTATGCGCGCCTGCGCCGCGCCAATCCCGCGCCCTTCGCCGGGCTGGCCTTATATGGTGACAGCGCCATCATCAGCTCATCGCCGGAGCGCCTGGTGAGTGTGGCGGGGCAGCGGGTGGATACCCGGCCCATCGCCGGCACCCGGCCTCGCAGCAGCGATCCCGCTAGGGATGCGGCCCTGATACGGGAACTCATCGAGAACCCCAAGGAACGGGCGGAACACGTGATGCTCCTGGATATGGAGCGCAACGACCTGGGGCGCCTGGCTGACCCCGGCAGCGTGAAGGTAGATGAACTCATGGTGGTGGAGTCTTACACCCACGTGCACCACATCGTCTCCAACGTCTGCGCCCGTCTTAGGGAAGGCACCACGCCGGCCCAGGTGATCCGCGCTGTATTCCCCGGCGGCACCATCACCGGTTGCCCCAAGGTCCGCTGCATGCAGATCATCGCCGAGTTGGAGCAGGCAAGCCGCGAGGCCTACACCGGTGCCATGGGCTACCTCAATCGGGATGGGGACTTGGATCTCAACATCCTGATCCGCACTCTGGTACAGAAGGATCGGGGTCTGGAATTCCGGGCTGGCGCCGGCATCGTGGCGGATTCCATCCCGGAGCGGGAACTGGAAGAGACTCGCGCCAAGGCCCGCGGTCTGGCTAGGGCTCTCGGAGCAGACGCATGAATATGGTCGCCTGGCTCGACGGCCAACCAGTGGAGAGCCTGCCGGTCACGGACCGAGGCCTGCACTACGGCGATGGTCTGTTCGAGACGCTGGCGGTCAAGGAAGGACGTGTTCGTCGCCTGCCGTTGCATCTCAAGCGGTTGCGGGATGGTTGTGACCGGCTTGGGATCCGCAAGCCCGATGAGACAGTGTTGCAGCAGGAACTGCAGCAGGCGATCGCAGGTCAAGATCGCGCCGTGCTTAAACTCATGCTCACGCGTGGCAGCGGTGGTCGCGGTTATCGGCCGTCGGAGCAGTCAGTCGTGTCGCGTCTCCTGTTGCGCTATCCCTGGCCGGACTATCCGCTTGACTGGAGCGGACAGGGTATCGAACTCAGGGTCTGTCGCACGCGGCTGGGACGCAATCCCGCGCTGGCAGGTATCAAACACCTCAACCGCCTTGAACAAGTCCTGGCTCGTGCCGAATGGAGCGAAGGCGCTCAGGAGGGTCTGATGCTGGATACGGAAGGCTGGGTTATCGAAGGTACAATGAGTAATGTGTTCGCTTCGCCGGCCGAGGGTAGGCTGGTGACGCCGGGTCTGAGCCAAGCGGGGGTCGCTGGCGTGACCCGGCAATACATCTTGGAGCGGGCACGGGGGCACAGCATGGAGGTCGAGGTGCGACCCTTGTCCCTCGATGAACTGCTGGGATGTCAGGAACTCTTCGTATGCAATTCGATAGCAGGGGTATGGCCCGTGAGATGCATCGAGTCGCGAGATTACAGCGTGGGTCCGTTGACACGACTCGCAGCTACCTGGGCGATGGAGCCTTGATGTGATGAAGCGCGGCCTACTCCTATCCTTGACGGTACTGCTCGCTGTTACGGCGGGCGGTGCATGGTTGTATTGGCATTGGCAGCAAGAACCCCTGCCCATCGGTACCCAGGCGGTGGATGTGGAGATCATGCCCGGTGAATCCCTGCGTCACGTGGCGCAAGAGTTCGTGGATAAAGGCATCCTGGGCCACGCCTGGGACCTGGTGCTGTACGCGCGTCTGCATGAAGCTGCCGGGGGGCTGAGAGCTGGCGAATACAGCGTGGAACCGGGCACCACGGTAGCAGGACTCTTGACGCTGTTGCGCAGCGGCAAGGTGGTGATGCATTCCCTCACCCTGGTGGAGGGCTGGAACCTGAAGGAAGTCATGGCGGCAGTGGAAGCTGAGCCCAACCTCAAACACACCCTCACCGACACCCATCCTCAGGCTTTAGCGAAGGCGCTCGGCATCGACGCGGCGAGCCCGGAAGGCATGTTGATGCCCGATACCTATCAATTCCCCCGTGGCACCAGCGACGTGGCTTTCCTACGCCGCGCCCATGACGCCGCGCAACAGGAACTGGATCAGCAGTGGCAGGACCGGGCACCTGGTTTGCCGTACACGGACTCCTATGACGCCCTGATCATGGCCTCCATCGTCGAGAAGGAGACCGCCCAGCCATTCGAACGTGGCAAGATCGCCGGTGTGTTTGTACGCCGTCTGCAGAAGGGCATGAAATTGCAGACGGACCCGACGGTGATCTACGGCATGGGCGATGCGTATATGGGTGATATCACCCTGAAAGACTTGCGTACCGACACGGTCTACAACACTTACACTCGCTATGGTCTGCCGCCTACACCCATCTGCATGCCAGGCAGGGCTGCCATCGAGGCGGCACTGCATCCGGAAGCCGGCAATGCTCTGTACTTCGTGGCGCGGGGCGATGGCACCCACCAGTTCTCGGCGACGCTCAAGCAGCAGAACGAAGCTGTGGCGAAATACCAGTTGCATCACGGCAAATGAAACATAGTAAAACTGAACGCGGTCGGTTCATCAGCCTCGAAGGCGTGGAGGGCGTGGGCAAGTCCACGCATCTGCAATTCATCTGTGCCGAACTACGGGCCCGCGGTCTCACGGTATTGGAGACCCGCGAGCCGGGCGGCACGCCGGAAGCGGATGAGATCCGCGCGACCCTGCTCAAGGTGCGGGGTGGCTCATTCGACCCCATGGCTGAGTTGTTGCTGATGTTCGCTGCCCGTGCGGTGCATGTGGAACAGCTCATCCGCCCGGCGCTGGCCGCGGGCACCTGGGTGGTCTGCGATCGCTTCACCGACGCGAGCTACGCCTATCAGGGCGGCGGCCGCCGCATCCCCACGGCCCGCATCGCTGCCTTGGAACGCATGGTGCTCAAGGGTCTCAAGCCCGATCTCACCTTACTGCTGGACGTGAAGGTGGCGGTGGGCATGGCTCGCGCGCGCAAGCGCGGTGCCCTAGACCGCTTCGAGCGGGAACAGGATGCCTTCTTCGAACGGGTGCGCCGGATCTATCTGGCCCGCGCGCGCAAGGAACCACGCCGCATCACGCGTGTGAACGCGGGCCAGGATATCCCCAGCGTGCAGTGGGATCTCGCCGCTATTCTGGATGAGCGCCTGGAGCGATGGACGTGAGCGGCCTGCCTACCTATCAAGACATCCCGCTGCCATGGCAGATGGAAGCCTGGCACACGCTCTCCGAACGGCTGGCAGCCGGTCGTCTCGCCCATGGCCTATTGATCACCGGGCAGGGTGGCCTCGGCAAGGGCTTGTTCGCGACGGCATTCGCGAGGCTCGCGCTCTGTCGCCAACCCCGCGAAGGGCGTGCCTGCGGCGCCTGCCATGGTTGCGCTCAATTCGCCGCCGGCAGCCACCCGGACTATCGCTACGTGAGCTTCGAAGAGCGTGACGGCAAGGCGGGCGAAGAAGGCCAACTCAAGCAGAACATCAGCGTCGGGCAGATCCGTGAGCTGATCGTCGACCTGCAGTTGCGCAGTCACCAGGGCGGTCGCAAGGTCTCGGTGATCGAGCCAGCGGAAGGCATGAATCCTGCTGCCGCCAATAGCTTGCTCAAGACTCTCGAGGAACCACCGGCGGATACCTTGATCTTACTAGTGAGCTCGGCGCCCGGCCTCCTGCCAGCCACCATCCGCAGCCGTTGCCAGTCCGTCGCTATCTCCACGCCGGAATCTACCACCGCCTTGGCCTGGTTGCAGGCACGCATCGCGCGGGAGGATTGGCCGGTGCTGTTGGGATTGGCTGGTGGCGCACCCCTGGCGGCACTCGATCTCGCGGATTCTGACATCGCATCCCGGCGCAAGGCCTTCTTCGAAGGCTTGCTGCGTCTCAGGGCGGGTCAGGCCAATCCAGTTATGCTCGCGGTACAGCCCAAGGAACGCTATCCGGAACTCCTGCAGCTGCTGTGGAGTTTCACTTCGGATCTGATCCTGATCAGGAGCGGTGGCCTCACGCGTGTGGTGAACCGCGACCAATTGCCACTCTTGCAAAAGGCCGCGGAGGGCATACACTTGCGTAGCCTCTACGCGTTCCTGGACCGCATCCAGGCCGTGTTGCAGGCCTTGGATTCCTCCGCCAACCGAGAACTCGCCTTCGCGGTGTTGCTCTCGGACTGGGCTGGCGGTCTGGACGACATAAAAGGTTCGCCGCTGGCGGCGAACGATGCATGGGGTAGCAGATGAGCGCACCGCGTCAACAAGGCATCCTCAACCTGGCCATCAAGGACAAGAGCGCGCTGTACAGCGCCTATATGCCGTTCATCAAGAACGGTGGCTTGTTCATCCCCACCAGCAAGGCCTATATGCTGGGTGATGAAGTCTTCATCCTGCTGCAGCTCATGGAGTCCGCTGAGCGTCTGCCGGTGGCAGCCAAGGTCATCTGGGTGACGCCGCGCGGTGCCCAGGGCAAGCGCGCTGCGGGCATCGGCGTGCAGTTCAGCGAACAGGACGCCGGCAATACCTCCAAGAAGATCGAGAGCTATCTCGGCGGCGCCTTGCAGGCCGACCGTCCCACCCACACGATGTAGCATGGCGAGCGAAGGCACACTGACCGGGCGCTCAGGTCCGGATGAGCGTGTGCGGCCGCTCGCAGAACGCGCCGAAGCCCATGCCCGTGCTGGTGAGCTGGCCTCAGCCCACAGCCTCTATCAACAGATACTCAGCCTCGATCCACAGCATGCGGAAGCCTTGAGCTTCGTCGCCACCGCTGCCTTGCAAGGTGGCGATGTAGGGCGCGCTGTCCGGCTTCTGGAACAGGCGGTCACCGCCCATCCCGGCAACGCCAACCTGCATAAGAACCTGGGGATCGCCTATCGCGCGGCCGACGATGCATCGCGTGCGTTGCAGGCCTTCGCCCAGGCGCTGGCTCTCAAACCAGACCTGCTGGCTGCTTGGTTCAACCAAGGTGCCGTGCTGGATGAACTCGGCCGGCGCGATGAAGCCTTGTCCGCCTACATGCGAGCATTCGAGACGGCGGAGACCAGCGGCTTGTTCCTGGATGTCGCCAGGATCCCATCCGGCATCCGTGCCTTGGCGGAGAAGGCCTTCGCGAGACTGCGGGATGCGCGCCATGAGGTATTCCGTGCAGCCCTGGCGCCCCTGGAGCGGGAGCACGGCCGCCTGGCATTGGAGAGGGTCTGGCACTGCCTCGAATCCTATCTCGGTCTCAGGCCCGCCATCCCGCTGCCAGCCATGCAACGACCCACCTTCATGACCTTTCCCGGTTTGCCGGCCAGAGCCTGGTACGAGCGCGGGGAATTTCCCTGGATGGCTGATCTGGAGCGCCATACAGTAGTGATCCGCGAGGAACTACGCGCGGTGCTGGCCAAGGAGGAAGGTTTCCGGCCTTTCATACAGATGCCGCGAGGACATCCCGGCGCCGCCTATTGGGATTCCCTCAACGATTCGCCGAACTGGAATGCCTTCTTCTTCTATCGGGATGGGCAGCGTTTCACGGATAACCATGCGCGCTGCCCCGTGACCTCTGCGGCGCTGGACGCAGCGCCCCTGAACCGAGTCGCGGATCATTCACCTGAGGCGCTTTATTCGATACTGACGCCCGGGGCC
Source organism: Gammaproteobacteria bacterium (assembly GCA_036500225.1). Classification (GTDB taxonomy): domain Bacteria; phylum Pseudomonadota; class Gammaproteobacteria; order Natronospirales; family REEB76; genus DASUBN01. The sequence goes on along the minus strand of DASYCJ010000095.1, from coordinate 24,927 downwards.
CATATTCCACCCCATACCGGTGTCATCAACGTGCGCCTGGTGGTGCACTTGCCACTGATCGTGCCACCGGACTGCGGCATCCGCGCGGGCTCAGAGACCCGTGGCTGGACCGAAGGCCAGTGCATCGCCTTCGACGATACCTACGAGCACGAGGCCTGGAACAAGAGCGACAAGACCCGTGTGGTGATGATCCTGGACATCTGGAACCCGGCCCTGAGCTTGCCTGAGCGGGAAGGGATGCGGCTCGCCATCGAGGCCTTGGGGCGGTTTAACCGTGGCCACGGTGGAAAACACCAGTCACTCGCCTGATATCCGATCACATGAAAAAAGAAGCCGCCTGAAAGGCGGCTTCTTCGTCACTTGGACAGGTGCGGGGCTTTAGGCCGTGGCGCCGCCCTTGAGTACGTACACGTCGAAACCACGCTCGCTCAGGATGTACGCACCCGCCGAGCTGCGGCGGCCGGTATCGCAATACACCACGTACTTCTTCTTTGAGTCCAGCGTGTCGAGCTTGAGCCGTATGAAGTACAGCGGGATGTTGATAGCGTTTTCCTGGTGCTGGTTCTCGAACTCGCTGGGCAGGCGCACGTCCAGCCACTGGCCGCCACCGGCCACGATCTTGTCACCCTCGGCCTTGTCGATCCATTTCTGGCTGGGTTCGTTCAGGAGTTTCTTGAAGTCATCCTTGGCGAGACGCACCAGCGAACCATCGGTGAGCATGGAAATGGTGGCGTTGCGCTTGGCATCGGAGATGAGCGCTTCCTCACCGAATCCGTCACCGGTCACCAGTTCAGCGAGCTTGATGCCGGCCTTATTGGTGGGGGTCTCGCGGGTCACCACGCACTTGCCGGAGGTGACGATATAGAAGTAGTCGCCTTCATCGCCCTGTTTGATGACCACATCGCCCGCCTTGCGTGCGATGTTCTCCATGCGCATCAGTACCGCCTGGATATTGGCGGGCGGGATGCGATGGAAGGCCTTGGTCTGGAGGATGGTGGTCATCCAGTCGTCAGCGGGCGCTTCTTCCTGGGCCTGCAGTTCACCGACCTCGAAGGCGCCGGTCTGGTCCCAGGTGAGCATGATGTCCAAGAGATCGCTGTCCACGCCGAACCATTCGACGTTGGTCTTGGCGCGGGCGGAGAGATGACGCGGGATCTGCGGGGCGAGGGGATGACGCGCTTCCTCGCTGCCGCCGGTGATGACGCGCACTACCTTGTCGGCGGTACGCAGTTCGATCTCGCCTTTGACCAAGTACACGGTCTTCTTGTCGCCGTCGCCCTGACGGAACACGTAACGGCCCGCTTCGGTCTCCTGCACTTGGCTTTTGCCGGCGAGGTCCGCTTGGTTCTCGGGTTTGAGGCCGCTTAGGGGCGAGAATTGCTTGATGAGTTCACGGTCGAGCGGTCGGGGTGCCATATGCTTCTCTATCAGCCCTTCACTGCAACAGTAACTTATTGTTCTGCCGGGAAATTCCCCACCGGGGAGCCCCGGAGAGGCCATTCTAGCATACCCCTGCCGGAGGCCATCTTAGACCGTATCAGCCGCTCTTATGGGCCACTGGTACCGGCCGGCGATTGGCCCCGACCCGGACGTAGGTCATCTGTGCCGTGGCCACCTTCACGGTGGCATCCCGCTCGCCATCGCTGCGCTGGGAGAACACAGTGACGTCGATGGCGATGGAGGTGTTGCCGACCCGCGCCACGTCCGTATAGAAACTCACCACATCGCCCACGTACACCGGGCTCACGAACACGAAGTCGTTGACCGCCACCGTCACCACGCGGCCGCCGGCGCGCCGGTAGGCGAGGATGGCGCCCGCGATGTCCGCATGGGACATGATCCAGCCACCGAAGATGTCGCCCAGGCCATTGGTGTCTTTGGGCATGGCGAGGGTGCGGACTTCGGCGGGGCGGTCCGTGGGCAGGGCATCGAACTTCATGCCTTGGGCTCCTTGAGGGTCGCGGCGCTCCAGCCGGCATCCGGCTTGAAGCGATCACCGTGCTTCTGCACCTGCTTCTCGAGACGGGCACGCAGGGCGTCGACACCGATGCTACGGATGTAGTTCACCGGGCCGCCGCGGAAGGGCGCGAAGCCGGTACCGAAGATCACGCCGGCATCCAGTAGTTCGGCATCGGCGACGATCTGCTCGCGCAACACCGCCACCGCTTCGTTGAGCATGGGCAGGATCAAGCGGTCCTGCAGGTCTGGATCCGTGGGACCGGCCTTGGACTTGTCCTTCTGCGACTTGCCATCCACGTACTTGTAGTAGCCGTCGTTGGTCTTGCGACCGAACTTCTTGGCCTCGACGAGTCTGGTGAGGCTCTCGGGGATCTTCTTGTTGAACTCCTTGGCGAACACCTTGGCCACGGACAGGCTCACGTCCAGGCCCACGGTGTCAGCGAGTTCAGCGGGGCCCATGGGCATGCCGAAGTCCAGGGCAGCCTTGTCGATGGCTTCCAGGGCGATGCCGTCATCGTGGGCCAGCATGGCTTCCATCATGTAGGGCATGAGGATGCGGTTCACCAGGAAGCCCGGCGCGGACTTCACCGGCACCGCCAGCTTGTCGATGTGACGGGCGAAGGCCAGGGCCTTGGCCACCACTTCTTTGGGCGTGTCGTCGGCGTGGATGACTTCCACCAGGGGCATCTTGGCCACTGGGTTGAAGAAGTGCAGACCTACGAGACGTGTAGGCTGCTTCAAGACCGTGCGCAGGGTCTCGAGACGGATGCTGGAAGTGTTGGTGGCCAGCACCTCGTCAGGCCCCATCACAGCGTCGAGCTTCTTATAGAGATCCTGCTTGGCGTTCACATCCTCGAAGATGGCCTCGATGGCAACCTGGGCGTCTTTGGCGCCAGCGCCCGCCACGTCCATCTTGAGCCGGGCAGTTGCCGCATCCACCTCGGGGCCGCGCAGCTTCTTCTCGAAGAGCTTGCGGGCCCGCCCCAGGGCGGGCTGCACGTATTTCTCCTCACGGTCCTGCAGGGTGACCGTGAAGCCGCGCAGAGCGCACCAGGCCGCAATGTCGCCGCCCATGGTGCCGGCACCCACCACGTGCACGTGCTTCAGCGCGAGGTCGGATTTCTTGCCCAGGGACTTCAGGCGGTCCTGCAACAGGAACACGCGCATCAGGTTATGGGAGACATCCAGTTCCATCATCTTGGCGAAGGAGTGGGCCTCCGCTTCGAATTGCGCTTCGTCGGCGCCGTACTTCTTCCAGAGGTCGATGACCGCATAGGGTGCCGGATAGTGATCGCGGCGCACTTTGGCAGCCTTCACCTGTTTGACCAGTATGTTGGCGATGATGGGCCGCAGCAATCCGGAGCCGAGCAGCTTCTGCGTGAAGGGTGCGGTCTTCTTGGGCGCGCCCTTCAGCACCAGGCGTGAGGCCGTGGGGCGCGCCATGTCTTCCTTGGCGAGCTTGTCGATGAGTCCGATCTTGAGGGCTTCCTTGCCGCGTACGTTGCGGCCGCTGAGCATGAAGCTCATGGCTGGCAACACGCCGCAGATGCGCACCGAGCGCACCGTGCCGCCGAAGCCCGGATGCACGCCAATCTTCACTTCCGGCAGGCCGAGCGCCAGCTTGTCGTCATCCACGCCCACGCGATAGGTGCAGCTCATGGCCAGCTCGAGGCCTCCCCCTAAGCAGAAGCCGTTGATGAGCGCAGCGGAGGGGCAGGGCAGCTTCTCTATCTGTTCCACGATCTGCTGGCCGCCGCGGGTGACGCGGAAGGCCTCGTCATGGCTGCGCAGATCCTTGATCTCCTTGATGTCAGCTCCGGCGATGAAGCCGCTCTTCTTGGCTGAATAGATGACCAGGCCCTTCGGTCTCAGGCCAGCGATCTGCTTCAGCTTGTCCGAGAGTTCGAACATGACCGCGCTGGACAGCACGTTGGCGCTGGCGCCGGCCTTGTCGAAGCACAACCAGACCACGCCGTCCGCGTCCTGCTCGAAGCGCCAGTTGGTATTGCTGTCAGCCATGGGAACTCCGGGCAGTAAGGGTCGGGGAAAGGACACACATCATAGGAAGCGGCCAGGGAGGCCGCAAGCACGGAGCTTATTCCGGCGCCAGTTTCTCGGCTTCGAGACCCGTGAAGCGGGTACCGGCAGGTACCTTCAGGAGCCTGGTACGGATCTCCTGGTCCACCCGGGTCATGCTCTGGTAGCGCGCATCGTCCTCACCGGTCTGGGTGCCGCTCAAGGTGCGTTGGATGAAGTTGCGGGCGCCGCGTTGGCGCAGCCGCGAGGCCTTCTCATACACGTGGAACCAGTCCCCGGCCACCCGGTCGCCGAAGCGCAGAGCGGCATATTCCCGCAGTACCGCCATGCGCGCCTCGTTGGCAGCGATGTAGGTGCGGGCTTCCGCGTCGGTCTGCAGCATCTCGCTGCTCTGGGCGCGCAGCTTCTTGCGCACCTCCGGCGGCAGCTCCAGGATCTCCATGTTGAGCAGACGCCGATCCACGCTGTCCATGAGTTCGCGGCGCAGTGCCTGCATGGGCTCGCGTTCGCTGCGCAGGGCCGCCTCGAACTCCCGAAGGTTGCCACGCACCGACTCCTTCACCTCGGGCGTCATCTCCTTCAGCAGGGCTTCGCGCAGGGTGGCATGGAGTGGATCGGGCGGCGTGCAGTTCAGCCACCGGTCCCAGGCCTGCTCCATGCTGGCGCGGCGACGGCGGAACAGCAGCACCAAGCCGCAGCCCAAGGTGATGAGCGTGAGGCCTGCCAGCACCCAGCGCATCAGTGCCTGCTCCTCACTTGAAAGTCGCAGACCAACGGCAGGTGGTCCGAGAGCGAGGTTCGCGGTATGCCGAAACCTGTGACTTCGATCTCAGGACTGTGCAGCACGAAGTCGAGCTGTCGGAACGGGCGATTGCTGGGCCAGGAGGGCAGGTTGGCGGTGTTGGCGTTGATGAAGCCGCTGTGACGGATGAGCATGGCAATCTCATGGTCGCCCCACAGGGTATTGAAGTCCCCGGCCAGGATCACCGGCTTGGTGGCTTTCTTCACGAGCTCGGCGAGATGGTGCATCTGCTGGTGCCGGTGGCTGCGCTTCAGGGACAGGTGCACTAGGAACAGGCACACCTCCTCCAACTCAAGCTCCATGATAAGCCGCTTGATGCCCAACTCAAAGTAATGGGCGCGTTGCACAGCATCCGGGTAACGGGTCAGGAAGGCGTTGCCCTGCTTGTTGACGATGGGCAGGTAGCGGTTGATGGAGTTGAGGCCATATTTGTTCTGAAAGTGCGGCGAGTGGCCGATGGCCTTGGCGATGGCCTCCGCCTGGTTCACGGACGAAGCACGGGACGAACCCATGTCCACTTCCACCAGCCCGACCACGTCCGGCTCCTGGACGCGGATGAACTCGGTAATCTTCTCCAGGTGCTTGCTGGTATTGCGCAGATAACCGGCGCCGGGCAACGGCAGGTGGAAGCCGGGGCCGGTGCCGGTGGCATAACGCATGTTGTAGAGCAGCAGGCGCAAGGGGTGACGGCGGTTTAGAATCCTTGAAGACACTATACCAGCCGGGTCCTACAGCATGGTGGCCCAAGCCAGCGCAAGTAAAATCGCCAGCCCCATCCGCGTCTACACGGAGGGCGACGAGCTATACGAGGACATGCTGGCGGCGATCCGTTCGGCACGCCGTACCGTGAAGTTCGAGAGCTACATCTTCGCTGACGACGAGGTGGGCAAGCGCTTCATCGAGGCACTGGTGGAGCGCGCCCGGGCCGGCGTACAGGTGCTGGTATATATCGACGCGGTCGGATCCCTGTTCTCCGGACCCCAAGCCGTGGAGAGCGCCCTCAAGACCGGTGGGGTGCGGGTACGCTGGTTCCAGCGCTGGAACTGGCGTGATCCCTCCCGCTATAACCGGCGTAACCACCGCAAGATCCTGGTGGTGGACGGGCAGGTGGGCTTCTTCGGCGGTTTCAACATCCACCGTGAGAACTCCCATTCGGTGTTCGGCGAGACCCGCTGGCGCGATACCCACGTGCGGGTCACCGGCTTCCTGGCCCGGGGCCTGCAGACCCTATTCGACGCCTTCTGGCGCAACCGGGTACGGCCGCACCCGGAACTGCAGGTGCCGGATGGCATGTTCATCACCAACTATTCGCGCAGTGGACGCAACCACCTGCACCGGCTCTACGGCCGCAAGTTCTCGGAAGCCAAGCACTCCATCCACCTCACCACGCCGTATTTCGTGCCGGACCGGAAGACCCGCCGGGAACTCATGCGTGCCGCGCGGCGTGGGGTGGAGGTGAAGCTGCTGGTGCCGCACCGGATCGATGAGAAGCTGGCACGGGTGGTGCAGTGGGCGGCCCATGCCCTGTACGGCAACCTGCTGGAGGCAGGGGTGCAGATCCATGAGTACCTGCCCCGGATGCTGCACGCCAAGACCCTGGTGGTGGACGGAGACTGGTGCACCGTGGGCACCGCCAATGTGGACTACCGGAGCTTCTTCCTGAACTACGAACTGACCCTGGTGAGTACCGACCAGGCATTGGTGGACAGGTTGGAGAAGGATTTCCAGGATGACCTGGAGCAGGCAGTCCGCATCCAGCCCAAACGTTGGGAACGACGGCACCGATGGCTGAAATTCCTAGAAACCCTGGGTTGGGCAGTGCGTCGGTGGCTGTGAAAATACATTTAAAAGTATCGTCAAAATATTGATATATATATACAAATAATGCATATATCTTGCATGTCTACCGCCCATGCTAGAGTGCAAAATCCGCCCCAGCTTCAAGCTTCCCTTTAAGGAGTCGCGCATGACCTCCCGTCTGTCCTGCTTCCTGACTGCCCTGGGCCTATCCCTGGTGGCGGCTACGGCCTCCGCTGGAAGCTTCAGCCTGCCTCAGGTCTTGAGCTACCCCTATCCCTCAGAACTCGCGGCCTCGCCCAGGGGCGGCGCCCTGGCCTGGGTGCAGGACGAGATGGGGGTCCGGAACGTGTGGATGGTGGAGGCCGCAGGGGCGACCCCGAAGCAGCTGACCCATTACGCCGCAGACGACGGCCAGGAGATTACCCAGCTGCGCTTCTCGCCGGACGGAAACTACCTCGTGTTCGTGCGGGGTGGCGACCATGACGCCAATTGGCCAGAGCCCCTGGAACCGGATCCGGATGCCTCGCCTGTTAAGCCGGCGGTGCAGATCTTCAGCGTCGACCTCAAGGACGGTACCCAGACTCCGTTGGGTGAGGGCGATGAACCCACCATCGCGCCGGACAGCTCTCGCCTGGCCTTCGTCCACACCCCGGACCGTGTGGTCTGGTCGGTGCCCTTGAATGGCGGCAAGGCGGAGGCTTTGTTCTTCGACCGGGGCAAGGCTTCGGACCTCACCTGGTCACCGGACGGCAAGGCCCTGGCCTTCGTCTCGGACCGGGAAGACCACAGCTTCATCGGTATCTACCGTGACGATAAGACGCCGATCCAATATCTGGCACCGAGCACGGGCCGTGACTTTATGCCCAAGTGGTCGCCGGACGGCATGCGCGTGGCCTATGTGCGTCTCCCCGGCGACGCCGGCGCGCCTCAGCCGATCCTGAAGCAGGTGCCGAATCCCTGGTCCATCTGGGTTGCGGATGTGGCCAGTGGCAAGGGTATGCGGGTCTGGCAGAGTCCCAAGACCTTGCGCGGCTCTTATCCGGATACGCAAGGCGAGGCGAACCTGCACTGGCTTGGCGGTGATCGACTGCTGTTCCTGGCGGACATGGATGACTGGCCGCACCTCTATTCGGTCTCGTCCCGTGGCGGTGAGATCAAACTGCTGACACCCGGCAAATTCATGGTGGAAGACGTGAGCGTGAGCGCCGATGGCAGTCACGTGGTCTACAGCGCCAACGTGGGCGCCAACCAGGGCGACCAGGACCGGCGTCATCTATACATGCTCACGTCCGATGGCAGCGTGCCGGAGAAGATCCTCTCCGGCGGCGATGGCATCGAGTGGACGCCGAAGCTGGCAGGCGACGGCAAGACCCTGGGCTTCATCCAGGCACGGGTACAGACGCCGCCCCTGGTCATGGTCGGCACCGTGGATAAAGCTGACTGGCATGCCCTGGACCAGGACCGCATCCCGGCGGGATTCCCCAGCAGCGGCTTCGTCACGCCCAAGCCGGTGTCCTTCGCGGCAGCCGACGGCCTGGTGGTGCACGGCCAACTGTTCGCGACGGACGGTTCTGACCGCAAGCCGGCGGTGATCTTCGTGCATGGCGGGCCGCCGCGGCAGATGCTCTTGGGCTGGCACTATATGGACTATTACTCCAATGCCTACGCGGTGAACCAGTACCTGGCGAGCCACGGGTTCGTGGTGCTGTCGGTGAACTACCGGCTAGGCATCGGTTACGGCTATGACTACATGCATCCGGACCATTGGGGTCCCACCGGCGCCTCGGAGTATCAGGACGTGGTGGCGGGCGCCAAGTTCCTGATGCGGGATCCGCACGTGGATCCGAAGCGCATCGGGATATGGGGTGGTTCCTACGGCGGCTACCTCACAGCGCTGGCGCTCGCGCGCAACTCGAACATCTTCAAGGCCGGCGTCGACTACCACGGCGTGCACGACTGGTCCTACGACATCGCGGAGCTGTATACGGGTGGCAGGACGCGTTACGAGCAAGGCGACCGTAAGGAAGCGCAGAAGGTCGCGTTCGAATCCTCGCCTATCGCTTCCATGAAGACCTGGCGTTCGCCGGTATTGCTGATCCAGGGCGACGACGATCGCAACGTCTATTTCCACGAGATGATCGACATGGAGAACCGGTTGCAGGACAAAGGCGTGCCCTACGAAGAGCTGGTGCTGCCCAATGAGATCCACGGTTTCCTGCGTCATGCCTCTTGGCTGCAGGCGGATCGGGCCACGGTGGAATACCTGCAGCGTCAGTTCCACGTGCAGGACTGAAGGCCAGCGATGGCGCGCAAAGCGCTGGTGATCGGCGGCGGGCTCATGGGCGTCACCAGCGCCTGGTATCTCGCCGAGCGTGATTTCGATGTCACGGTGCTGGAACGGCGCGAGGCCACCGCGCTGGAGACCAGTTTCGCCAACGGCGGGCTCATCACGCCCAGCCAATCGGATCCCTGGAACGGTCCCGGCACCACCTTGAACCTCGTGAAGTGGTTGGGCCGGGACGACTCGCCGCTACTGCTACGGCCATCCGCATTGCCCGGCATGTGGCGCTGGGGATTGCAGTTCCTCTTGAGCTCGCGCATGAAGCGTTGGTGGCCGGCCACGGAAGCGAACCTGCGCCTCGGGCTCTACAGCGCTATGGCCCTGCGGGAGCTGCGTGGACAGCTGAAGCTCGACTACGACCAGCTCTGCCGCGGCACCCTGAAGATCTTTCGGGACGATGAGGCCCTCGAACATTCGGAAATACTGGCTCGATCCCTGGCGCCTAACGGCTTGAATCACAGGCTGTTGGATGCGGATCAGGCTATCCAGCTGGAGCCCTTGCTCTTACCCATGGCGGATGAGTTGGCCGGCGCGATCCACTATCCGGACGACGAGAGCGGCGATGCGCAGCTGTTCACGCGGGCGCTGGAGAAGCACGCGCGCGAGGCTGGCGTGCAGTTCCGCTTCGGCGTGGAGGTGACCGGTATCAAGACCCAGGCGGGACGGGTAGTGGCCGTTCAAGCGGGCGCCGAAGAGATACAGGCAGACACTTATATAGTGGCGGTCGCCAGCGCCACCCCGGCCTTGGCGGCGCCCCTGGGTCTGAAGCTCGCTATGTATCCGGTGAAAGGCTATTCGCTTACGCTGCCGGCGGAAGGCCTGGCACAGCCTCTGTCAGTGCCGCTGGTGGATTTCGAACAGAAGATCGTGGTGACGCCCTTAGGCACACGCCTGCGGGTCGCCGGCACCGCCGAGTTCACCGGCTTCGACGCCCGTGCCAATCCAGGCCGCAGCGCCGGTATCTTCAAACACACCTTGCGTCTGCTTCCACAATTGGCGGGGCGGGTGAGAGCGGAAGAAGTGCAGTACTGGAACGGCTTCCGTCCCATGACGGCGGATGGCCCACCCATACTCGGCGCCACTCCTTATCCCAACCTGTTCCTGAATACCGGCCACGGCCCCTTAGGCTTCACCTTGGCGACAGGCTCCAGCCGTGCGATCGCAGACCTAGCCGCTGGCCGCGAACCGGAGTTGCCGCTCGAGAGTTATTCGGTTGCGCGCTTCAACTAGTCACTGGCGGTCTGCCGGCAGACGCTGGTAAGTCGTGAAGCCAGGCAGCGTGAGGCTGACGGGGCGGCCACGAGCATCGATGCCAAAGCTGGCGTAGTTCTTGCCAAGATAGGCATAGTCCCAGCGCACCTGGAAGGTGTCGTAATCCCAGTGGTCGAGCTCACCGTTGAAGCGCTTGCTGACATGCAGCACCAACTTGTCATGCTCCAGGCGAACCTCGATCCGGCCGTACAGCTCGTTGCTATAGGTGCCGACGTAATCGGCGAGAGGCCGCGGCGCCGGTCCGGGCTGGAAAGCTTTTGCCTGGGCGGCTGCGGCGGCCTTATCCTCGACCTCGCCGGCACTGACCACCTTCAGGATCGCGGCGCTCCAATCCTTCTGCGGGCGTCCGGAGTAAGCGTCTATCACGCGCCACACCAGTGCCATGGGCAGCCAGCTCTGGTCCATGTTGCTGAACACCACTACGCCGAGGTGTTGGGACGGCACCATGCCGAGACCCGCGCTCATGCCGTCGATGTGGCCGGAATGCCAGACCACCTTGTTGCCGGCGTAATCCTGCATGAAGAAACCGAGTCCATAGGCATAGAAATGGCTGTCCGGGTTGAGGGAAGCAAGGAATTGGGCTTCGCCGTCCTTGCCGCCGATTAGCATCTGTGGCGTCTCCATCTCCTGGATGACGGCGGGACTCAATATCTGCTTGCCTTCGTAGCTGCCGTCCGCCAGCAACATGCGCATCCACTGGGACATGTCATGCACGCTGGAGTTGACGGCGCCGGCAGGATCGATGCTTGCGGCGTTGTACCAGGCGATGGGCTGCACCTTGCTGTCGATCTCCGCATGGGGCGAGGCGACATCGGAAGCCTTGCTGAGCGCAGCGATGCTGGTGTCGGTGGCATCCATGTGCAGCGGCAGGAAGAAGCGGCTGTGTACGTAGTCGGCCCAGGTGCTACCGGTCAACTCCGGCACGATCTGCCCGACGGTCATGTACAAGCTGTTGCTGTAACAGAACTGGGAACGGAAGCTGTAAGCGGGCTTCTGGAAGCGCAGTCGGTAGACGATGTCCTGGCTGCCAAAATCGGTGCCGTACCAGACACCGTCTTCACCGCAGGTACCGCTGCGGTGACTGAGCAGGTCCCGCACCGTCACCTCGCGGGTCACATAGGGGTCGTACATCTGGAAGCTCGGCAGGATGTCCGCCACCTGATCGTCCCAGCTGAGCTTGCCGCTCTCCACCAGGGTGCCGAGAGCAGCGGCAGTGAAGGCCTTGGTATTGGAACCGACGGCGAACAGGGTGTCCGCATCTACGGCCTGTGGCTCATCGAGGTTACGCCGGCCGAAGCCCCGGACCCAGATCACCCTGTCATCTTTCACCACGGCGATGGCAAGACCGGGGACCTTCCAATCCGCCATGGCTTTCTGGATATAGGTATCCAGGCCCTGCAATTCAGCCGGCGGTGACGCTGCCGCGAGACATGCCGGAGCGAAGCACAGACAGGCGAGAGCGGTCAGCAGGCGCAGCTTCATGGACGTTCCCCTGGAATGAGTCTTGGAATGCGAAGTGTGCGAAACAATGTCGGTGGAATAGCTGCTGAAGCTACCCGGTTTTTAAGGTATAAACTAGGCAAAGCATCCGTGCGGGGGCGCAGGCGATGCTTCATCGAGAGGGAGACATAGGCCGCAGGCCTGCGTCACGGGCGGCTTCGGCGCCCGAGGGAATCAACCAAGGACGGTTCGCCGACTGCAATGCCTCTGCGCGGTTCACTCACCTATGCCTATCGCAGGGGAGCAGGCATGGCCAAGAGCGCGTTCCGTCCAGAAGATACGACCACCGACATCCGTAATGCGCTCCAGCAGGAGCGCAAGACCAAGTCCGACTTCATCTCCGGCATCCGGGAGGGCGCCAAGGTCTATGGACGCGCGCGCGCCTGCCTGCATCGCCTGTTCGAGGACGTGCGCCAGAACCGGCCGCTGAACCTGGAGATCGCCAGGGAAGTGGTGCAGGCCATGTACGACAGCCTGGCCAATAACCAGAACACGCTGCTGTGGATCACCAACCTGCAGTTCCCCAAGGAAGCCAACGCGTGCCACAACTTCAATGTGGCGGTGCTCTCCATGGTGTTCGCGCGGCATCGCGGCATGAGCCGCCACGATATCGTCGCCCTGGGTCTGGGCGGCCTCTTGCACGATCTCGGCAAGACCCACGTGCCGCCGGCTATGCTGGAGAAGCCGGTGGCGCTCAGCCCCGATGAGCGTGTCATGGTGCGCAAGCACGCGGTGGAAGGCTACGAGATGTTGAACGCCACGGGCCAGGTGACCAACAACGTGCTGGAGATCGTCCGCTACCACCACGAACGCGCCGATGGCACCGGCTACCCGGAAGGCCTGTACGGCGGCAGCGTGCCTGAACTGGCGCGCATCGTGGCAGTGACCGACGCCTACGACAGCATGATCGGCGGTTACTATCGCCTGCCCATGACGCCCACCGACGCCCTGCGCATCCTCAAGAACGATGCGGGCGAGGAATACGGTGTGGACCTGGTGGAGGAATTCATCCGCTGCCTCGGTACTTACCCCATAGGCAGCCTGGTGGAGCTCAACTCCGGCTCCGTGGTCATGGTGGTGGCTTCCAACCCGGCAGCACGGCTCAAGCCCATGGTGATGTTCGTGCGCAACGAGGAGGGCCGCTTCGAGAAACCACGCATGCTGAACGACCTCTCGCGCCATTCCGACGAATCCCTGGCTGAGCGCTGGGGCATCAAACGGCTGGTGGACCCGGTGAGTTACGGCATCCACATGTGGAACCTGATGCTGGAAGAGATACAGTTCTGACCCGCTTTGGGTCCTGCGCCACCGCGCGGGACCGGTCTTGGGCAGCTTCGCCCCAATTTAGGTAAAATCCCCGGTGTCCATTTCCCACGGGCCACCCGGACCGAGCCGCATGGAGCGGCTTGTGTAGGCCGGCCGCCCCAGCCACCAGGGACCGACATGCGTCGCAAGCTAAACGTATCTGAACTGGCCATCGGAATGTATGTGGCCGAGCTCGATAAGCCCTGGGAGAAGAGTTCCTTCCTGTTCCAGGGCTTCGAGATCGAGAACGAAGAGGACCTCGCCAAACTGCGCGAGGAATGCCAGTTCGTGTTCATCGAAGAAGCGCAATCTACTCCCGCTTCCCTCAAGGCAGCGCCACGTCCCGTCGCGGCAGCTCCTTCCGTCAGCACCACCATCACCAGCCGCAGCGGACCAGGGGACTCCAGCCCCTTCCAGCGCGAGATCAAGCAGGTGGTGCAGACCCAGCAGCTGGCTCGCAGCAACATCAACCGGGTGCTAGACGAAGCGCGCCTGGGCAAGACCCTGGACACCAAGGAGACCAAGGGCGCCGTCACCCAGATGGTAAGTGCGGTCACCGCCAATCCCAACTCCATGCTGTGGCTCGCCAACCTGCGCCTGAAGCACGAGCGCACCGCGAGCCACTGCCTGAACACCGCGATCCTGTGCATCGCCTTTGGCAAGCACATCGGTTTGAGTGAAGTGGACCTCAACATGCTGGGGCAGGGCGCCATGCTGCACGACATCGGCAAGGTGCGCATCCCGCCCACGATCCTGGACAAGGCTGGTGCGCTCAGCGAAGCGGAGATCCAGCAGGTGCGCCGGCACCCCATCGACGGCGAGGCGGTGCTGAAACTCACCCGCCAGTTGCCGGACAAGGTGATGGAGATCGTGCGCCACCACCACGAACGTTTCGACGGCAAGGGATATCCGGACGGTTTGGCCGGCGAGCAGGTGCCGCTGGGTGCTCGCATCGTCGGCATGGTGGACACCTACGACAGCCTAACGGCCGAAACGCCTTACCACGCGGCGCTCACGCCGGCGGATGCGCTCGGTGTCCTGCGCAGCGAAGGCGCCGACCAGTTCGGCAAGGACCTGGTGCAGGAGTTCATCCGCTGCCTCGGCATCTATCCCATCGGCAGCTTGGTGCAGTGCAACAACGGTGCGCTGGCGGTGGTGGTGTCTTCCACGCCGGCTTCGCGCCTGAAGCCCGTGATCATGGTGATCCGTGACGAACGCGGCAAGGAGAGCCGGCCGCGCATGTTGCTGAGCCTCGCCACCATGGACCCGAGTCTGGGTGCGCGCTGGGGCTTGAAGGGCAACGTGGATCCCAAGACCCACAACGTGGATCTCTCGGCTATCATCGCGGAAGAGACCGGCACCTGATCGGTGACTAAGTGACCGGCCGGTTCCTTGTCCGGTGGCGGGTCACAATTCCTCGGCGCGTCCCAAGAGTGTCTGCAACGTCTCGGTGCAGCGCTTGAGTTCGTTCGCCGGCACCGCCTGGAACAACTCCCGGCGAAACCCGCGTGTAACACGACGTATCACCTGCACCATGCGCCGCGCTTTGGGCGTAAGGTGCACGGTCTTGCAGCGCCTGTCTCGCGCCGAGGGACGCCGTTCCACCCAGCCGCTACGACCCATGCGATCCAGGAGCTTCACTAAGGTCGGGTCCTCGATGCCGATGCGTTCCGCCAGTTCCCTCTGCACCAGTGGTCGGTCCATCCGCGCCAGCAGCAACAACACCCGCCATTGCACCTGACTCAATCCCAGGGGCTTGAGGCGTTGATCCAGGCGCGCACGCCAGACCCGTGACAGATCGTTGATGAGGGGTCCTAGTTTTTCGCCGGGATCGGTTTTCATGGTCGCCTAATCGATAGTATGCTAACAAATACGAAGCAGGGGAACCTGCTGCCAGGTTCCCTGTCTCAAGCGATGGACGATCCCAAGCAGACGATGCCTAACCCACCGCGAATCGACCGCAAGCTCCTCTGTGCCGCAGTGCTGTCCGCGCTGGCGGCAGGTTGCGCCGTCGGCCCGTCCTACGAGACGCCGAAGGCGCCGGACGTGAAGGACTATTCAGCGACACCTGCGGCTTCGACCACCACGGCGGCGCCGGCAGCGGGCACAGCGGGGTTGCCCCAGCGCCTGCACTACGGCGCAGACGTGCATGGCGATTGGTGGCGCGATTTCCAGTCGGATGACCTCGACCGGGTGGTGGAAGAGGCTTTGCAGAGGAATCCCGGACTTAAGCAATCTCAGGAGACCCTGATCTCCGCCGAATACAACTACAAGGCAGCGAACGGCGTCTTCTATCCGCAGGTCTCCGCCGGTGTCGGCGGGCAGCGCTCGCGGGTGTCAGGAGCCGGGCCTGCGCCGTTCCCTCCCACTATCTATTCCCTCTACAACGCCCAGGTGGACGTCACCTATTCGCCGGACATCTTCGGTCTGAGCCGGCTCGTGTCCCGTGAAGAACAGGCACAGGTAGACCTCGCCGCGGACCAGCTGCAGGCGGCGCGCCTTACGCTCATCGGCAACGTCATCGACTCTGCTCTCGACCTCGCCGCCACCGACGACGCCCTTGAGGCCACACGCCAGAGCGTGGATGACGAGAAGCAAGTGTTCGACCTCGTGAAACTGCGCTTCCAGCACGGTGCCGTGTCGGAACTGGTGCTGGACACCCAGCAGACCCAGCTCTCGGACGTGGAAGCCGCGTTGCCGGCGCTGGAGCAGGAGCGTGATGCGGACATGCATCTGCTCTCTATATATACGGGCCGTTTCCCCAGCGAGGGCGTGGGCGGTGACCTGCCAGTCCTGCAGGACATCGGTCTGCCGGGGGAACTGCCGGTGACCATGCCGACGGATCTGGTGCGGGCGCGCCCGGACATCCGCGCGGCCGAAGCCCAGCTGCGCGCAGCCAACGCCCAGGTGGGCGAGGCGGTGGCGCGTATGTATCCGCAGTTCTCCATCAGCGCCGACGTCGGCCATGAGAGCAACAGCTGGGGCTCGTTGTTCTCGCCTGCCAACAAGATATGGAACCTGGCGGCAAACCTTTTCGTGCCGATCTTCGAGGGCGACACCCTGGAAGCCGAGAAGGAATCCGCCGAAGCCCAGTACCGCGGCATCTTCGATCAGTACCAGATGACGGTGCTGGATTCCTTCCGCCAAGTGGCGGACGTGCTGGCAGTATTGCAGCACGATGCGGAAGTCTTGGCTTCCCGCAGCGACGAAGACGCGGCAGCACGCCAGGCCTTCGGCCTCGCCAAGGTGCAGTACAAGGTGGGCGCCATCGCCTATCTGGACCTGCTCAACAGCGAAGTCACGTATCAGTCGGCGCGCATCGCGCTGGTGCGTGCCAAGCAACAGCGTTACATGGACAGTGTGGCCCTATACATGGCCATGGGCGGCGGCGCCTGGACCAAAGGCGCATCCGCGCCTGCGGCCACCACCAGCATGCCGCCGGCGGCGGCGACAAAACCGGATTGAGATGCCGCGCCTCCACGGCGCGGACCAGGAGCCTGGGACATATGAAGAACTTGATGAACAAGCAGACGCTGATCGTGGTGATCCTGCTGGTGGTTGTCTTCGGCGGTCTGTTCGGCGGCCGGGCCTGGGTCAACCACCGCGCCGCAGAGGCTGCTGCCGCACGCGGCGCGCCTGTCACAACCGTGGCTACTGTGCAGGCAGCCACCGAGCATTGGACCCCGGACGTGCACGTGGTGGGCAGCCTACAAGCGGAAGAGGGCGTGCAGCTTACGGCGCAGATCGCCGGCGACGTGACCGCCATCAACTTCAAGTCCGGCGACAAGGTGGAGAAGGGCAAGTTGCTGGTGCAGCTGGATGACGGTACCGAACTCGCGCAGCTGCATGCGGACCAGGCCAAGGAGAAACAGGCCCAGGCGGAGGCATCCCGCACCCAGGACCTGATCGCAGTGAAGGCTGCCAGCCAATCGGACCTCGATACCGCCCAAGCCAACTACGGCAGTGCCCAGGCAGCAGTGGAGAGCGATCAAGCCACCCTGCGCAAGCTCGACATCGCCGCGCCGTTCTCCGGCATGACCGGCATCCGGCAGGTGAGCCTCGGCCAATACGTGGCGCCGGGTACCGTGATAGTGAGCCTGCAATCCTGGGACCCCATGCACCTGGAGTTCACCATCCCCCAGACGGAAGCCATGGACCTGCATACGGGTCAGAGAGCCGAGTTCAGCGTGGACGCGCTGCCCAACCGTAAGTTCACCGGCGACATCACTGCGGTGGATTCGCGCATCGATCCCGCCACCCGCAACGTAGGGGTGGAGGCGACCCTGACCAACCGCGAGTCGTTGCTGCGCCCCGGCATGTACGGAGACGTGCATCTTTCGCTCGGCAAGGATCGGGACGTGGTGACCGTCCCCAACGTGGCGGTGACCTACAACACGTTCGGCAACTTCGTGTATGTGGTGAGCGCGGATTCCTCCGGCGCGCAGGTGGTGCATCAGCGCATGATCGTTACGGGCGACGAACGCCAGGGCAAGGTGGTGGTGGAGAGCGGCCTCAAGGCAGGTGAGACGGTGGTGACCGCGGGCCAGACCAAGCTGCATGAAGGTTCACGCATCGCAGTCAATAACTCGGTCCAACCCTGAGCGGCGTGGCTCCATGAAGTTCACAGACATCTTCGTCCGCCGGCCGGTGCTCGCCAGCGCCTTGAGCCTGGCGATCCTGCTGTTGGGGATGCGCGCCTGGCTCGGCATGACGGTGCGGCAGTACCCGAACGTGACCACCACCGTGGTAACGGTGACCACCGTGGACCCGGGCGCGAGCCCGGAGACCGTCAAGGCCTTCATCACCACGCCCTTGCAGCAGGTGATCGCCTCGGCGCCGGGCATCGACTACGTGACCGCCACCAGCGCGCTCAGCACTTCCACCATCACTGCGTATATGCAGCTCAACTACGACCCGAACGCCGCGGTGTCGCAGATCATGTCCAAGGTGAATCAGGTGCTGAACGTGCTGCCTCCCGGCAGCCAACAGCCCATCATCAACGAGACGGTGGGTGACTCCACCGCGCTCATGTACCTCTCCTTCGACAGCAAGGAGATGAGCCAGCAGCAGATCGATGACTACCTGCTGCGGGTGGTGCAACCCAAGATCCAGGGCGTGAACGGCGTGGCCCAGGCGCAGATCCGGCCCACCGGCACCGACCCCAGCGGCAATGCCTTCGCTTTACGAGTGTGGCTGGACCCGACTCGCATGGCAGCCCTCGGCATCACCCCGGCCCAGGTATCCCAGGCGCTGCAGAACAACAACTTCATCTCCGCCATCGGCAGCACTCGCGGCACTTCCAAGCAGGTGACCATCACTGCCACCACATCCCTCAACGACCTGGCCCAGTTCAAGCGGCTGGTGGTGGCGGATAGCGGCAACACTGTGGTGCGCCTCTCGGACATCGCCGACGTCAAGCTTGGCGCTGAGAACTACGACCAGGCGGTGTATTTCAACGGCGTGCCAGCGGTGTTCATCGGCGTGTTCCCGACGCCCGATGCCAACGACCTGGATGTGGCGGACGGCGTGCACAAGGCCTTCGCCGAGCTGCAGACGGTGCTGCCTCCCGGCATGGAAGCGCTGAACGCCTATGACGGAAGCGTATACATCACCAAATCCATCCATGAAGTACTCGTCACCATCGGCATCACCCTGGCGGTGGTGGTGATCGTGATCTTCCTGTTCCTGGGCTCGTTCCGTTCGCTGCTGATGCCGGCGGTGGCGATCCCCTTGTCGGTGATAGGCGCCGGTCTCTTCATGCTGGCCTGCGGTTTCAGCATCAACCTGCTGACGCTATTGGCAGTGGTATTGGCGATCGGTCTGGTGGTGGATGACGCCATCATCGTGGTGGAGAACATCCACCGGCATATCGAAGAGGGCATCAAACCCTACGACGCAGCCGTCCAGGGCGCACGGGAACTGGCCAGCCCGATCATCGTGATGACGACGACACTCGCGGCGGTGTTCGCGCCCATCGGATTCCTGGGCGGCCTCACGGGCAGCCTGTTCACGGAGTTCGCATTCACCCTGGTATTCACGGTGGCGGTGTCCATGGTGGTGGCGCTCACCTTCACGCCGATGCTGAGTTCCAAGGTGCTGGTGCACACGCCACCCAAGGGCCTGGCGCATTTCCTGGAACACAACTTTGAACGCCTGCGCCATGCCTATGACCGATCCCTGAAGGCCGTGATGGGCTTCCGGGCATTGACCGTGCTGGTGGCGGCGGTGGTGTTCCTGAGCATCCCGTTCCTGTTCCTGGGCACCCGCAGCGAATTGGCGCCCACCGAGGACCAGGGCATCATCCTTGTGTCGGGTACCGCGCCTTCCACCGCGACCCTGCACTACCTGAACACCTACGGCAAGCAGATGAGCGGGATCTTCAAGCAGTTCCCGGAGACGGGCGGCTTGTTCCAGATCAATGGCATCTCCCTCACCGGCGGCGCCGGCAACAACGGCCTGGTGGCCGGCATACGGCTCACGGATTGGGATGACCGCAAGCGCACCCAGATGCAGATCATGCCGCTGTTACAGAAGCAGTTGAGCCAGGTGACGGGCCTGGAAGCGGTGGCCTTCACCCGACCGGTACTGCCGGGTTCCTCGGGCGGCCTGCCGGTGCAGTTCGTGCTCACTTCCAGCGCAGACTACAAGGACATCGACAAAGCCGGCGATGCACTCATGGGCGAGGCCATGAAGAGCGGCCTGTTCGCGTTCATGACCAAGGACCTGCGCTTCGACAGCCCGCAGGTGGTGGTGGACGTGGACCGGGACGCGGCCGCCAACCTCGGCATCACTATGAACCAGATCGGCAGCAACCTGGCGCCGCTCCTGAGCGAGAACCTGGTGGGCCGCTTCGACATGCAGGGGCACAGCTACGAGATCATCCCCGAGGTGCCGAACGAGCTGCGCGACAGCCCGGACTCCCTGAAGAGCTTCTATATCCAGGCCAAAGGCGGGACGCTGGTGCCGCTCTCGACAGTGGCCAAGATCAGCCAGACGGTGCAACCCACCTTCCTGCCCCAATTCCAGCAATTGAATTCTGTGACGGTCCAGGGTGTGATGGCGCCGGGCGTGACCTTGGGTTCGGCGCTGAACTATCTGAAGCAGACCGCGCAGCGGATATTGCCGCCCGGTTATCTCGTCGACTACGCCAGCGGTTCACGCCAATACATCCAGCAGGGCAACACGGTCATCTGGACCTTCGCCTTATCCATCATGCTCGTGTACCTGATCCTCGCAGCCCAGTTCGAGAGCTTCAGGGATCCCCTGATTGTGCTCATCACTGTGCCCATGTCCGTGTGCGGTGCACTGATATTCCTGTATCTCGGTTTCGCGACCCTCAACATCTACACTGAGGTAGGGCTCATCACTCTCATCGGCCTGATCACCAAGCAGGGTATCCTGATCGTGCAGTTCGCCAACGTGATGCAGGAAGAGGAGGGCTTGGACCGCGCCGCCGCGGTGGAGAAAGCCTCCAGTATCCGCCTGCGGCCCATCCTCATGACCACCGGCGCCATGGTATTCGGCGTGGTGCCGCTACTGATAGCGAGCGGTCCGGGTGCCGTGAGCCGCTATGACATGGGGCTCGTCATCACCGCAGGCCTCGCCATCGGCGCCCTGTTCTCCTTGTACATCGTGCCGGTGATGTACAGTTACCTGGCGGAAGTGAAAGAGCGCGTGCAGCCCGCGGACCAGGAGAAGTAAGCGCCATCGACGGCGTGTCGATGCTCGATCTCATGTGTGATCGGCTCGTGAGATGCTGAAGAAATATCGGTAAGCCGGCAATCGGCTGGGCCCATAGATGTCTTTCCTGAAGCGATGACCGATCTTCCATGTCTGACAGCATCTCAGGTGATCACCTGACGACGCGTATCTGCGACGACACTCATCCCTAATCCGATATGTCTCTCTGTGCGCAGCAGCACAGTAAGGACGGCCTGCGCGCGTTAATTTTCAATCCAATCCGAATGACAGGAGTCGAATCGATGCTTTATTGGACCGGAGTGTTTCTCGTCATCGCCCTGATCGCGGCGGTCTTCGGCTTCGGCGGTATCGCCGCGGGCGCCGTGGGTATCGCCAAGATCCTATTTTTCATATTCATCGTGTTGTTCCTGCTTTCCTTGATCTTCGGCCTCTCGCGTCGCGGCGCACCGAAAGTCTAGGAGCGTCCGCATGAGCAGGACACGCGTAAACCAAGGAGTCGATAACATGGCTAATACCAACCTCGCGGCCCAACAGCATGCCAGCAAGGAAAAACTCATCGCCGATTTCGAGGCGTTGATCGCGGATACCGAAGAATTGCTCGGCGCCACCGCCGCCCAGGGCGGCGAGAAAGTGGCTGTGATGCGTGAGCGTATGAACGACCGCCTCGCGGACGCCAAACAGCGCCTGATCTCTGTGCAGAAGTCGGTGGTGGACCGTACCCGTGCCGGTGCCAAGGCCACCGACGACTACGTCCGTACCAACCCCTGGCAATCCGTCGCCATCGCCGGTGGCGTGGGCCTGCTGTTGGGCTTCGTCCTCACCCGCGTGAGCTCGTCGTCAAAATAATGATGGAAGAGGGCATCGCCTCCCAACCGGGGCCGGTGCATGGGGTCCTGGTCTCTGCGAAGAACTTCGTAGGGACCTTGATTGCCATCATCGGCACCCGTCTTGAGATCGCCGCCAGCGAACTGGAGGAGGAGAGGCTGCGCTTGAGCGAATTGATGGCATGGGCGGCTTTCACCATGCTCTTCGCCACGCTCGGCCTCATCTTCCTTTCGCTGCTGGTAGTGGCGGTTTTCTGGGATGAGCATCGCCTGGCGGCGCTAGGCGGCATCACGGCCTTGTATGTATTGCTGGCGATCGTCGCGGCGCTGCAGCTGCGCAAGCGCCTTGAGAACAAATCCAAGCTCTTCTCCGTCACGGTTGCGGAGCTGCGCAAGGACCAAGCAGGGTTGCAATCATGACTACGGCTTTCCGTCTGCGTCTGGCAGAGATCCAACAACGGCGCGAACTCCTGGTAGATCGTGCTGCCGAGCAGCGCGGCGAATTGGCGGCGGTCTGCGCCGAATTCCGACGGCCCCTGGAGCTGATCAACCGTGTCGCCTCGATCGCAGACTGGTTCCGTGCGCGCCCGGGTACTGCTGGCGTCTCGCTGCTGACTGCAGTCCTGGCCATGACCAGTGCGCGGCGCTGGATCGGCAGAGCAGTGATGCTCTATCAATTCGTGAAATTCATACGTGAGCGGCTCAAAGCGCCGCACGACCCAGGTTCGCTCGCGGTGCGTGACGACATGGAGGCGACGTGATGTTTACGGCGCCGTGCACAATTCTTCCATTGTGAGTTACTGCACGGAAATCATCTTCCGTCCAGTACATGATGGAGACTCATATCGAGAGATGGGCTGCAGCGTGCATGCAAGGTCCCGGCTCTGGATATCTTCGACAACCACAGAACGCATATATAAGTTGAAAAGGAGTATGAGCCCATGAGAACCACCTTCAGACATTCCGCCTCCATCGCGGCCGCTTCGCTGCTGGCGGCTTTGATCGGCGGCTGCGCTGGCCATGCCAACGAGCAACAGCCGGTAGCCACCACGACGACCACGACAACCACCGGTAACGGCGCTGTGGCCAGCACCAGCACGGCCCCCGTGGATGATGCGGCACTCACCAGCAATGTGCAGGCGACCCTCGCCAACACGCCGGGCGTGAACGCCAATGAGATCAACGTGCAGTCGTCCGAGGGTGTGGTCACCCTGAGCGGTGACGTGGATTCCGCCTCGGCCGCCAGTGCCGCGGTACAGGCCACCCAGGGCGTGAGCGGCGTGAGCTCGGTGCACAACGACCTGACTGTGGTGAATCCGCCCCAGAGCTAAGGTCCAGACGATCTGAGCCAATGAGCCGCTGCTGGGTATCCAGCAGCGGCTTTTCTTTTCGATGCCCAGTGATGGGATTCGCGGACGAGATGTCCTGCTGCAGGCATCTTGGAGGCACCAAAGAACGATAAGGAGAGGCCGTGAAGCGGTCGCTCAAGATCTGCTCCTACACCGTGCTGACCATCGTCGCCGTGTCGATCCTCACCTTCATAGCGCTCGCGATCTACTCCAGGACTGACAGCTTCCGGCATCTGATGCAGGGAGTCGTGAGCCGCGGTCTGGGCATGCAGGTGGAACTGGCGGGGCCGATGCGCATCGGGCTCATTCCATCGCCCAACGTCATGCTCCATGACGTGAGCATCGTCAATCGGGGCGTGAACGCGGGCAGTATCGGCGAGGCATACATCCGATTTCGCTGGTGGCCCTTATTTCACGGCGATCCGGAGCCGGTCGTCATCACAGTGAAGGATCCGCATATCCTCATCAAGAAGGGTACGGACGGCACACTGGACCTGATCGGCAATGCACCGCCATCTAAACATGAGCGCGCCCATGGCCCAATTGAAGTAACGGTGACCGGGGCGGACATTCGGTATGAAGATCCAAAGGGTCGGAACCCCATAGAGGGCGACGGTTGTGATCTAACTGCCCATGACATCCAGTCCGCGATACCCGACGGCCGCCGCATGCTGCTACTGGTGACATTCTCAGGAGCAGACCTAAGCTGTGGTTCCATCAAAGCTGGCAAGTTCTCTGGCTCGAACCTGAAACTCCATGCCGAAGAGAAAGTGGGTGGTGCGCTCGACCTCCAGCCGATAACCCTCAAAGCCTTTGGGACGCAGGCCAGTGGTGGGTTCCGCGTCCAGCTAACCGGGGATGACGAGAGCTATTCAGCGGCACTGGAGGTGCCGGACGTGCAGGTAGGTCAGATCCTCCAGGACTATGGATTTCGCAAGTTCGCGGATGGCAAGGTGGGACTGTCTGGCAACCTGGCCTACCAGGGACGTTCGCACAAGGATCTGCTCAAGAGCATCACCGGCGACATCCTGTTCCGAGGGGATTCGGTGACCGTGTATGGATACGACCTGGACAAGCTTCTCAGGGAGTTCGAGCGGACGCAGAGGTTCGACCTGGCGGACTTCCTGGGGCTGTTCGTCGGCGACGGCACCGGCATCCTTGCGACCAAGGGCGTCGACTACGCACAGCTTCTCAGATACCGTGGCGGCGTGAGCCATGTGCACGTACTGATCGCCAAGGTGAAGATCGCCGATGGGATCATGAGTACCCAAGACGTGGCGGCATCTACGGATACCCACCGGATCGCCGCGAAGGGTGCCGTGAATCTACTCACCGATAATTTCGAGCATGTGGCCCTGGCGCTTGTAGATGCGAAGGGATGCGCCATCGCTCAGGACAACATGGAAGGACCGGTTCGCAAGCCCACGATGCAAAAGCCCAACGTACTCAAGGTCGTGGCCGGCCCGGTAAGGCATCTCGCGAATAAGGCCGACGATCTCTTCACTGAGAAAGGATGTCCCATCTTTTACGATGGAGAGGTCAAGCCATTTTGATGGCGGACCATAATCTCGATGCGCCAGGGCTCGGCGCGAGCTATCTGGCGCTTCGCAGGGACACTGGTGGGAGCGGGTATTCCGGGTAGGGGTTCCTGACAGGAAGGCAAAACGACAGGGGTTAGCCGTTATTGATAGGTCCTAGGGCTTGGCGACAGCCAGTGGGGAGGATGTCGGGAACGACAAACCATGTCAGTTCACCTCCAGGCCGATCTAACTCTTTGAATTGAGCCTGATTGCTGAAGCATTTGGTCATTTCGGACGGCCTCGATGTTGGACGGAATGACACCGTTTCCAGTTGCCTCGCGGCGAAATGACGTGGTTTGTCAGAGTCTGCATTCCGGAATCCTGTTCTCAACGCATCGACGAAGCGTATGGCCTAAGGGCCGGATGGTCTTGTCGGTACTCACCTGACGCGGGGATACCTGGACTGAGGGCCTGGGAGACACCTAGTGGCCATACGAGGGTCAAAACCATGTGATAC
>DASYCJ010000094.1:0-5102 GCA_036500225.1 Gammaproteobacteria bacterium | reverse complement strand
GAAGATGTCGTTGAGGCGCTTCTCCAGCTTGCCCACGTTGCCCACGGGCTGCAGGATCTTGGAGCACATCATGGGCGAGAGGGTGAGGGCGATGATGCCCGAGATCACCACCGCGCCGGCCAGCGTGAAGGCGAACTCGCGGAACAGGTTGCCGGTGACGCCGGAGAGGAAGCCGATAGGGGCGTACACCGCCGCCAGGGTCAGGGTCATGGCTATGACCGGCGTGGCGATCTCCCGCGCCGACATCAGGGCTGCGTCGAAGGGGCTCTTGCCCTCTTCGATGTGGCGATGGGTATTCTCCACCACCACGATGGCGTCGTCCACCACGAGACCGATGGCCAGCACCATGGCCAGTAGGGTCAGCAGGTTGAGTGAATATCCCAGGAGCAGCATCAAGAAAGTGACGCCGATCAGGGACAGGGGGATGGTGATGACCGGGATGATGACCGGTCGCACCGCGCCCAGGAACAGGAAAATCACCAGGATAACGATCAGCGCCGCTTCGATGATGGTCTTGATGACCTCATAGATCGAGCTACTGATGAACTTGGTGGCGTCGTAGGCGATGCTGAGCTTCAAGGCCGGGGGCAGGGCGCCGTCCACTTCGCCCAGCGCCTTGCGTACCGCCTTCACCACTTTGAGTGGATTGGCATCCGGCGTGGGGTTGATGGCCATGTATACGGCGGTGATGCCATTGAAGGTCGCCGAGGAGTCATAGCTCTCGGCGCCCAGTTCCACGTTCGCAACGTCCTTAATCCGAACTAGCGCGTCGCCGTTCTTGCGCAGCACGATGTCGCCGAAGTCCTGTGCGCTATGCAGATCGGTGTTCGCCGTGATGTTGATGTTGACGGTGCTGCCCTTGGTGCTGCCGGGAGCGGAGAGATAGTTGTTGGCGAGCAGGGCGTTGGAGACGTCGGTGGCGGTGACGCCGAGAGCCGCCATGCGCTTTGGGTCCAGCCAGATGCGCATGGCGAAAGGCTGGCCGCCCAACACCTGCGCGCTGGCCACGCCGTCCAGAGTCTGCAGCTTGGGCTGCACCACCCGGGTTAGGTAGTCGGTGACCTGGCCCTGCCCCATCTCCTTGGAATAGAAGGAGATGTACATGATGGCCGCACCGCGGATGTCGTTTGCCTGGATGACCGGGGCCTGGGCTGCGGCCGGCAGCACGTTCTTCACTGTGTCCACGTCGCTCATAATGTCCACGAGCGCCTTGTGCGGGTCGTAGTTGAGCTTGAGGTTGACGGTGATGGTGCTGGCGCTCTGCTGGCTCGAGGAGGTGATGTAGTCGATGCCTTCGGCGCTGGCCACCGCCTGCTGGATGGGCGTGGTGATGAAGCCTTGGATCACGTCGGCACTGGCGCCCGGATAGGCGGTGGTGATCGTGATCTGGCTATTCTCGATCTTGGGGAACTGCCGCAGTTCTAGGGCATCGATGGACTTCAGGCCCAGCAGCAATATGACCAGGCTGATGACGGTCGCGAGGACCGGCCGCTTGATGAATAGGTCGGTGAATTTCATTTCGTGGCCGCTCCCGGCGCCTGATCAGGGGTCACGGAATTGTCGATGGTGACCATGCTGCCGGTATGGAGTTTCTGCATGCCGGAGGTCACCACTTGGTCGCCGGCTTTCAGACCTTCCAGCACCGCTACGCGATTGCCGTGATCGTCACCGAGCTTGACGAAGATCTCATTGGCGGTGAGCCGGGGTTGACCCTTTTCATCTTTCAGGGTCTTGTCGGGACCGACGACGAACACTGCGTCACCGTACAAGGAATAGGTGACGGCCGACTTCGGTATGGTCACGAACTGTGCGGGCTTGCCCGCTGAGACGGAGACATTGGCGAACATGCCGGCACGCAGCAGGTGCTGTGGGTTGGCGATGAGGCCCTGCACCCGCACCGTGTGGCTCGCGGGGTCCACCTTTGAGTCGATGGCGTTGATCTGGCCGTCGAAACTCTGGTTCGGATAGGCGCCCACCGTCACCTGCACCTTCTGGCCCTTGGCGAGGGAAGGCAGTGCCTGCTCCGGCAGGGTGAAGGAAGCGTACATGTGATCCAGGGCCTGCAGGGTCACCAGAACCGTCCCCACCGGGAGGTATTGACCGAGGTTCACGTTACGGATGCCGGCGTGGCCGGCGAACGGCGCGCGGATAGCCTTCTTGGCGATGTCTGCCAGGGTGTTGGCCACGTTGGACTGGGCCTGCTTCAGGTTGCTGTCGGCTGTGTCCACGTCCGACTGCGAAATCAGGTGCTTGCTGAAGATGTCATGGGAGCGTTGGGCATTGAGTTCCGCCAGCTTCTCCTGGGCCTGGAAGCCTTCGAGCTGAGCACGCTCATTGCTGTCGTCCAGTTGTACCAGCAACTGGCCTTTCTCCACGTCCTGACCGGAATCGAAATTGATGGTTGTCACGTTGCCCGCCACCTGGTTGGCGATGTCCGCACCCTGTACGGGGTCGAGGTTGCCCACCGAGGTGAAGCTCGACTGCCAGGCTTCGAGTTTGGAAGCTTCCGCCGAGACCGTGGATATCTGCACCTGATTCTGGAAACCGAGGATCATCGGGATGGTGTTATAGGCTTTCACGTCTGCGACGACTATCGTCACGAAGACTAATGCTTCGAACACCACCATGAAGATCTTGAACAATGAGTTGGCTTTCTCTCGGCTGGATGCCAGGTTCGATAGTCCGTAGATTGCTCCCGTGAGGATCACGATGATCAAGATCGAACCGATCACGGGACCTACGATCTTCGCAGCTGGAGCTACCTTCGAGACCTGGTAGATCAGGTATGCCACGGCTATGAATAGTAGTCCGCCCAATATTCCGGAAAACAATTTCATTTTGAGGACCTCAGTTTCTTGATGCTGCCTGGAGCGGTTTGACGCGCGACCGGGTGATTTTTGTGGAACGGTTGTTGACCCGCGTGTCGCCCTTCTTCAGGACATGCCGCTGGGCCTGTATGTAATCCTGGGCCGCGGTGAGTACCGCCTTGCCGAAGCCGCAGGTGAAACGGGCGCCCGACGAGGCCGGCTTGCCCGCCTGATCTGAGCTTTCGTAGGCATCGATCATCGCCAGCTTGTGCTCGATCTCTTTCAGATGCTGGTCCAGGACCGCATCCAGCCGCGCCGTCGGCAGCAGGTGCGCGAAGTGCATCAGCACCAGGAATTCAGACTTGACCTTGTGCTGCGGCTCCGTGGCTTCGAGCTGCGCCAGGAAGGCTTTGCGGCCGGCATCGGTCAGGTGATAGAGCTTCTTGCTGGGACCGGCTTGGCCAGGAACGGTGCGGGCGCTCACCAGTTTCTCTTCCGTGAGTTCCGCCAAGGCCGGATAGATGGAGCCATAGCCCGCCAGGAAGCAGTGGCTGAACGTGCTCTCGAAGAACTTCTTGAGGTCGTAGCCCGTGGCATCGCCGTAGGTGAGCGCGCCCAGGCACAGGTCTTTGACGTCCACCGTGCTTCCTGCTGGATCTAAGGGGGATTCGAAGGGCGCCCATCCTATATCGGGTTGATATATAGGGCAAGTGACGCTTGTCATACCGGAACACCCCATTTGCCCGGTCCGTAATGGGACCGGAGCGGGGTCTTAAGGTTCCGGGAGCGGACTCGCTACTTGGGCGAAGATGCCGCCCGTTTGGCGATGTCTAGGTGCGGGGCCACCCGCAGTGCTGCCTTCGCGGCTTCCTGGATGCGGCCGTCCTTGCCGATGAGGTAAGTGACCCGGCTCACGCCGAAGCCCAACAGGCCGTTACAGTCATAGGCGCGGATCACCTGCTTACCCGGGTCCGCCAGTAATGGGAAGGGGAGGCCATAACGCTCACGGAAGCGGGTATGGGTGGCCTCGTCCTGGGGACTGATGCCGATGAGGCTCACGCCCGCCTTGGCCAGCTCCGGTTCCACGGCGCTGAAGGCGCAGGCCTCGCGCGTGCAGACCGGAGTGAAGTCGGCCGGATAGAAATACAGCAGTACCGGTCCCTTGGCGAGCAGCCGTTTCAGGCTGACGATCTGGCCGGATTGGTCCGGCAAAGAGAAATCCGGTGCGATGTCGCCGACTTTGAGCATGGCTTGTTCCCTTGGGGTCCGGCAGGGGCGCCGGGGCGCGCTGGTATAATGACATTTCCGGTGCAGCGCTGGAAATCATGCTGCATGACACTTCAGAGACAGGACCGACGATGAAGATAACGGTACACGGCAGCGGTTATGTGGGCCTGGTTAGCGCAGCCTGCTTCGCCAACATGGGTAATGATGTCCTGTGCGTGGACGTGGACAAGGCGCGGGTCGCCCGCCTCAGGAACGGTGAGGTACCCATCGTGGAACCGGGCCTGGACCACCTGATGGCCGACGGTATCAAGGGCGGCCGCCTCAAGTTCACGGACGTGCCCGCCGAGGGAGTCAAGTTCGGTCTCTTGCAGTTCATCGCCGTGGGCACGCCCCCCGATGAGGATGGTTCCGCAGATCTCCGTTACGTGCTACAGGTGGCCAAGACCATCGGCGAGCACATGGATGGCGAGAAGATCGTAGTGGACAAGTCCACCGTACCGGTCGGCACTGCAGACAAGGTGCATGAGGCCATCGCCGCTGCCCAGAAGACCCGCGGCACCAACCATCACTTCGAAGTGGTCTCCAATCCCGAATTTCTGAAAGAAGGCAGCGCGGTGGAGGATTTCGCCCACCCGGACCGCATCGTGGTGGGGGCCAGCGGCACCCGTGGCGTCGAAGTCATGCGCACCCTGTACGCGCCTTTCACCCGCAACCATGAGCGCCTGATGATCATGTCGGTGCGGGATGCGGAGTTCACCAAGTACGCTGCCAACGCCATGTTGGCGGCGCGCATCAGCATGATGAACGAGTTCGCCAACATTGCCGAGAGGTTGGGGGTGGACATCGAGCAGGTACGCAAGGGCATCGGTTCCGACCCCCGCATCGGTTACCACTTCCTCTACGCCGGCGTGGGTTACGGCGGCTCCTGCTTCCCCAAGGACGTCTCGGCCCTGACCCGCACCGCTAGCAAGTCTGGCTATGAGCCGGTGTTGCTGAACGCGGTGGAAGAGCTTAACCGCCGCCAGAAAGAGACCCTGTTCCAGAAGGTACACAAACACTTCGGAGGCA
>DASYCJ010000093.1:0-40815 GCA_036500225.1 Gammaproteobacteria bacterium | reverse complement strand
CCCATGCCCGCATCATGAGCGTGGAGCGCCAGCGCGCCGAGAAGAACATCGGCTTCGATCAAGCCAACGGTATGGCCAAGCTCGCATGCCTGGATGGGGTGCATGAGCAATTCCTGATGACGGAGCTCTCCCGTTATCCGGAGCTGTTGGAATCCTCAGCCCGCACCCTGGAGCCGCACCTCATGGCCCAATACCTGCGGGAACTGGCAGCAGCCTTCCACGGCTTCTACGACAACTGCCCCTTCCTAGTGGAGGACGCGGATCTGAAGGACGCACGTCTGACCCTGGCGCTGGCTACCCGGCAGGTATTGCGCAATGGCCTTACACTGTTGGGCATCAATGCTCCGGAGTCCATGTAAGTGGCCAAGGACTATAAGAACAGCCCGAAGCCCAAGGACAAGCCCAAGAAAAAGGGTGGCAGCGGCGGGCTCCCCGGCTGGGCTTGGGGTTTCATCGTCGGCATCATCGGCGCCATCCTCATCGTGAAATTGGGACCGGTGCTGTACCAGGCGGAGCTACACGCGGGCAAGAAAGGCGCCCCGATGGCGCCGGTTGCGGCCGCGACCCACGCCGCCCCGGCCACCTCCACGGCACCCCATTACGATTTCTACAAGATGTTGCCGTCCTTCCAGGTGGTGATCCCGGGACAGGACAAGGAAGTGAAATCCGGCAACGAATCCACGCCGGTGGAACAGCCCGGCGACTATATCCTGCAGGTGGGTTCCTTCCCCAACTTCGCCGATGCGGACAAGATGAAGGCGACCCTGGCTCTGCAGGGTATCGAATCCAGCATCCAGCAGGTGCAAGTGAACAACGGTTCCACCTGGAACCGGGTGCGCATCGGGCCCATCAAGGATCTGAAGGAACTGAACTCGATCCGGTCGAAACTATCCCAGGATCACATCGATCCCCTGGTCATCAAGCAATAACCAGGGCGCCTGCAGTCAGTTGGTCGCGGGTGCTTTAGCCGAAGCTGCCATGCTCTTGTAAGTCTCGTCGAGCTTGTCCGCCGCAGCCACCACCGCTGCCACGAATCCTCCCGTGTTCATCTCGATGGTCTTGTCCTTGTAATTCTTCTCATCGCCCTCGAGGGCCGCGGTGGATTCATACAGGTCGCCATAACCGGCCGTGACGAAATGCGCCTCATGGCCGTCCGGCATGAGCACGTGCACTTCCAGCTGCACCTCTTCGGTGTAATGAGTGGGGCAGACGATGAAGATGGTGGAGAAGCACACCACCAGTTCCGGCACCACGATAGCCGCCTTGGCCGCGTCGCTGCGTTCCTGCCTCTGGAACCGCACCACCACATCCGCATCCCAGGTGGGCGCGCCGGGTTTCGGGCCCAGGATGTGGTCGCTCAGGGATTGCAGCACGTTGAGTATCTTTGGATCGGGCTTACCGTCGACTTCGGCACTGCGTATATGGATGTTCGGGAACCCGGGATCGATCTGGGGATGCCGGGCGCGGATGAAAGCCTGGGCCTTCTGCACGATCTGGTCCTGGTCATCGGAGATCAGGCCGTCGTAGATGGGGGGCTGTCCCGAGGGGACGACGGTACTCGGCTCGCCAGGGTGCGAAGTGGTGTAAGCGCAACCCGCGAGACAGACCGCCGCCATCACCGACAAAGTAGTGAAGAGTTTCATATACGCTGCATCCCCATCACTGATATCGAACGTCAGACCCGAGACTGGATAGTACAACTCTGACGGCGGGGTAGCGATGTACGCATATCCGCTCAGTGCCCCGCTTCCGCGACTGCGGCGCCACCCGCCTGCGCCGCCGGACGGCGGGCCAGCCACACCAGCACGATCAGCGCGACGAAGATCCAGCCCGAGATCCAGGCGAAGTCATCCGTGGCCTGCATGAAGGACTGGCGCATCACCGCGCCCGCCACCTCAGCGGTGCGCTGCGCGGCATCCAGACCCGGCGCCGTCACATGCGCTAGGTTCGCGGCGGACACCGTCTCACTGATGCGCGCATCGTGCAGGGCCTGGCGGTTGTCCCAGAGCGAGATGCCGAGGGATGCACCGAAGCCCGCACCCAACATGCGCAGGAAGTTGAACAGGCCCGAGGCGCTCGCCACCTTCTGCGGCGCCACGCCGGACAGAGCCATGCTCATGAGCGGCACGAAGAACAGAGGCATGGCCGCGCCGAACACAAAGCGGGGCCATGCCAGCTGCGCCAGCGTCACATCCGTGTCGAAGTGCACGGTCCAGAATGAGACTCCGGCGAAGATGACGAAGGAAGTGGTCACCAGCCAGCGCGGGTCGAAGCGCTGCATGAGCTTGCCCATGAAGGGCGCTACCACCACCGCCAATACGCCGATAGGCGCCGCGGCGATGCCGGCGTCGGTCGCGGTGTAACCCATCTCGGTCTGCAACCAAAGGGGGAATACCACCACGTTGGCGAAGTAGGTGAGGTAACCGAAGGTCAAGGCCAAGACCGGCAGCGTATAGTTCGGATTCTTGAGCAAGCTCAGGTCCACTACCGGATGAGCGTCCGTGAGTTCCCACACCACGAGAGCACTCAGCCCCGCCAGCGCTACGATGGCGAGGGTCCAGACGGTACTGGAGGAGAACCAGTTCAGTTCGTTGCCCTTGTCCAGCATGATCTGCAGCGCGGATACGCCCACGATCAGGAGTCCCAGGCCGACCCGGTCGATGGGTGTCTGCACCTTGTCGGTCTCGCGACCCCGCAGGGTGCTCCATGTGAGCCACACCGCCAACAGACCCACCGGCACGTTGATGTAGAAGACCCAAGGCCAGCTGTAGTTATCGGTGATCCAGCCGCCCAGGAGCGGGCCCACCACCGGCGCAACCACCGCGGTCATGCTCCAGATGGAGAGCGCAGTGCCGTGCTTCTCCTTCGGGTAATTGCTCATGAGCAGGCTCTGGGACAGCGGGATCATGGGACCCGCCACTGCACCCTGCAGCACCCGCAGGAACACCAGCGAACTCAAGTTCGGCGCCAGACCGCATAGGAGCGAGAACAGCGAGAACAGCAGCGTAGCCCATATGAAGAGCTTCACCTCGCCGAAGGTCCGCGCCAGCCAGCCCGACAGAGGCAGCGCGATGGCCAGGGTCACCGTGAAAGAGGTGATGACCCAGGTGCCCTGGTTGGGGCTGATGGCCAGGTCACCGGCGATGGTGGGGATGGCCACGTTGGCGATGGAGGTGTCCAGGATGTTCATGAACACCGCCAGGGACACTCCCAGCGTCAACAGCGCCAGCTTGAAGCCGGTGATGGGCGGGTATTTACCGGTCACGGCCCACCGCCGTCGCATTCACCTTAGCCAGCATGGGCTGGGCATCACCGCCGTTGGCGCGGATGATGCCGGCGATCAGGGCTTCCACGCCGGCCATGCGTTGGTCATAGACAGGTGTCGAGTACTGGGGCGCGGTCACCGGCGCCAAGGCCGTGCCGTCAGAACCCGCGTGGGTATCCACGCTCACCTCCATGGACAGGCCGATGCGCAGGGGATGCTGCTTCAGTTCCGCATCCGCGATCTGCACCCGCACCGGCACCCGCTGCACCACCTTGATCCAGTTGCCGGTGGCGTTCTGGGCCGGCAAGAGCGCGAAGGCACTGCCGGTTCCCGCGTCCACGCCCACCACGGTGCCGTGGAAGTCCGCGTGGCCGCCGTACACGTCGGCACGCAGGCTCACGGGCTGGCCCGGACGGATGTGCTCCAGCTGCGATTCCTTGAAGTTGGCGTCCACCCATATCTCCGACAAGGGCACCACGGTGATGAGGGAAGCGCCGGGCGCGACGCGCTGGCCGATCTCCGCATCACGCTTGGCCACGTAGCCCGAGACCGGCGCCACGATGGTCATGCGCCGCAGCGCGAGATAGGCCGCACGCACTTCCGCGGCGGCGAGCTTCACGTCCGGGTTATCGGTCACGCCGCCCGCGCCGAGTTCGGCATGCAGAGCGGTGATGGCCTGCTGGTCTTCCGCCAGCTCATGCTGATCCACTTGCACCTGGGTGCCGCTCTGCTCCAGGGCGCTGTCGGAGTAATAGCCGCGCTTATTTAGCGCCTGGTGACGCTGATAGTCGGAGCGATGCTGGGTGAGGGTCGCCTGCTGGGCTGCGACCTTGGAGGCCAACTGCTTGTCGTTGGCATACAGCTCTTCCACGTGGCGTACGGTGGAACCGAGCTTGGCTTCCGCCTCCTGCAGAGCCACCTTGGCGTCGGTGTCATCCAAGCGCACCAGCACTTGACCCTGCTGCACCTCGCTGGTCTCATCCGCCAGGATCGCCGTGACGGTACCTTCCGCCTCAGACATCACCGGCACGCGGTTACCTGCAACGTAGGCATCGTCGGTGGCTTCGTGACGCGAGCCCACGGCGAACCAATACGTGCCGTAAGCGACAGCCGCCACGGTGAAGAGGCCACCCAGGCCGATGAGCGCGCGCTTGCGCAGCTGCTTGCGCTTCAGGTCGGCGGTGTCGATGGTGCTATCAGTGTTCTCAGCCATGTCCCTACTCCTGGTTCGATTGTTGACCAATTGGTCAACATGAGAGCAAAAAAATCCGCGGACCCATGGCCCACGGGATATCTGTGTCTAAGCCGTTCGTCTGGCGGGATCGCGCGCCTCCGGCGCGACATCCAGCAGACGCGATACTTGTTCGTAGATGCCTTTCAGCGGTTCCGGACTGTCCTGGATGCGGGCGCGGGCCATAGCACCTTCGAACAGGGAATACACCGCCTGGGTCGCCGCTTCCACATCATCCACGCGGATGAGGCCGGCTTGCTTGGCCTCGTCGATGGCCTGCACGAAATATTTGCGCTTGCGAGAGAGCGCACGCTGCGCCGCTTCACGCACTTCTGGCTCCACGCCCTCACCTTCGATGGCCAGGCGAAAGAACGCGCAACCCAGCAGTGTGCCGCCTTCGCGCTTGATCTCCACCTGCCGGCGATACATGGCATCGAAGTAACGCTGCAGACGCTCCAGGGGCGGCACGCCGGCGGCGAAGGAAGACTCGATGATGGGACGGCTGTTGGCCTGCCACCAGGCTTCCAGGGCTTCCTTAGTCAGGTCGGCCTTGGACTCGAAGTAGTGGTAGAAGCTGCCTTTCTTCACACCGGCGGCTTCGCAGATCGCGTCTACGGTCACGGCGTTGTAGCCCTGTTTCCAGGTCAACTCGTTGGCCGCTTTCAGCAGCCTCTCCCGTGCGTCGCTCACTCTGCCCATACGTCACCTCGTTACTGAAGGGAAATATAGTTGACTAGTTAGTCAAATTCAAGCTTCGGATCAAAATAATGTGATTTTCTAATTTAATCAATAGGTTATGGACAGAACTGACCCGACGTCAGTTCTCTCCGTCTTCTCCGCCCAATTGCCTGAAGTCGATCCCGAGGGAATTGAGCTTGCGATACAGATGGGTACGTTCCATCCCCACCCGCTCCGCGAGCTTGCCCACCTTGCCGCCGCAGAGTTGCAACTGCTGCTCGAGATACGCCTTCTCGAAGTGCTCGCGGGCTTCACGCAGGGGCATGGCCAGGATGTCCTGCTTGATGAGGGACTCGCCCTCACCGGCGGAGAGCGGCGCCACCGCCTGCTCCACTTCCTCCAGGCCCACCTCGCCCTCGTCTCCCAGCATCAGCACCCGCTGCACCAGGTTGGAGAGTTCGCTCAAGTTTCCCGGCCAGGGATAGTTGCGCAGCCGGTTCTGGGCCGCGACGCTGAAGCGCCGGTACTTGAGGCCCTGGGAATCCACCAGGGTGTCGGTATAGAAACGCAGCAGTTCCGGTACGTCTTCCCGGTACTCGCGCAGCGCCGGCACCCGCACCTGCACCGCCGCCAGGCGGTTGTAGAGGTCGCGACGGAACAGGCCCTGATCGAGTTGGGATTCGATGCGCGGCTCGGCAGCCGAGATCATGCGCACGTCGATGGTATGAGCGGTCTGGCTGCCGACGCGGGTGAAGGCGCCCTGCTCGATGACGCCCAAGAGCGCTGCCTGGCCTTCGCCGTGCAGGTCCGAGAGATCACCGAGAAATAAAGTCCCACCCTTGGCCTGCTCGAAGCAGCCGGGTGATTCGCTGCCTTCGCGCCCGCACAGGGATTCCAGCATGTCCCGCAGTTGCAGGCCTGCGAGCGAGACGGTAACGAAGGGCCCGGCGGACCGCGGACCCATGGCGTGCAGATAACGCGCCAAAGTCTCCCGGCCGCTGCCGGCTTCGCCCACCAGCATCACCGAAGCCTCGTGCGGCGCGAGGCGCCGCAGCTGGTCGCGCAGGGTCTGCATGGCGCGGCTCTTTCCCACCGGTTCGAGGGCAGGACGGGTACGCCCGGCGAAACGGCCCTGCTTCTGTTTGCCGCTCTCCACCGCCTGCTCGACGGTGCGCAAGAGCTTGGCCAGCGACAGGGGCTTCTCCACGAAATCCACGGCGCCGAGACGCGTGGCTTCAACCGCGGTCTCCACGGTGCCGTGGCCGGACATCATCACCACAGGGAAGGCTAGGGCTCCGTCGCGGGTCCACTCCCGTAACAGGCTGATGCCATCCATGTCCGGCATCCAGATGTCCAGCAACATCAGGTCAGGCTCACCGTGGGCGCGTGCCGCCCGTGCTTCGGCGGCATTGCCCGCCGTGCGCACGTCATAACCTTCCTCGGTGAGGATCTCCTGGACCATGCCGCGGATGTCCGCCTCGTCGTCCACTACGAGTATCTGCGAGGCTCTCATTTCGCCTCCCTCCTGCCGCCTGCGCGGCGTTCGTTAGTCCCCAACAACTGGTTGCTGCGGGTGTGTTCGTCCACCGGCAACCGGATCATGATCTGGGCGCCGCCTTGGGCGCGATTCTGCAGACGGATGCTGCCGCCGTGCTCTTCCGTCAGTTTCTTGACGATGGCGAGACCTAAGCCCGTGCCCTTGGTCTTGCTGGTGACGTAGGGCTCGAAGGCCTTGCTGAGGATGGTGGGGTCGAAGCCCGGCCCATTGTCCTCCACGATCAACTCGGCCAGTTCCTCGGCACCGCGGCGGAAGTGATGGGTACTGATGTGCACCTGCCCGTCCTCCCGGCCCTCCAGGGCCTCGTGGGCATTCTTCAGCAGATTGTGCAGGATCTGCCGAACCCGGCCCGCGTCCGCATGGATCGGCGGCAAGCCCGGATCCAGTTCCATCCCCACCAGCATGTCAGCCTCCCGGGCTCGGTACAGTTCCACTACCTCGCGCACCAGGGCGTTCAGGTCGAAGGCGGACATCTCCAGCAAGGGCGCCCGCGCGTACTCGCTAAAGGCATTGACCATGGACTTCATGGCCTCCACCTGTTGCACGATAGTGTTGGTGGCGCGGTCCATCACATCCGCATCCTCGCCCTTGAGCTCGCCGAGATAACGCCGGCGCATGCGCTCGGCGGCAAGCTGGATGGGCGTGAGCGGGTTCTTGATCTCATGGGCCAGACGGCGCGCCACTTCGCCCCAGGCAGCGTCACGCTGGGCGTCGATGAGCAAGGTCAGATCATCGAACACCACCACCCGGCCCGGCGGCACTTCACCTGTGGAAGGCAGCATGGCGCAACTCACCATGAAGATGCGGCGCCCACCTGCGCTCTGCAGCACCATCTCCTCGCGCCACTCCTTGTCCTCCGCATCCAGATGCCTGCGGCAGGCAGCCACGAATTGGCCCAGCAAGCTATCGTCCTTGGCCAGACCCACCAGCGAGCGGCCCATGTACTGATGCAGGTCGGTCTCGAGGATGGCGCTGGCGGTGGGATTGGCAGTCTTCAATACCAACGCTGCGTTAAAGGAGATCACGCCGGAAGAGAGCCGAGTGAGCACGGCGCCGAGATAGCTGCGCTCGTTCTCCACTTGCTCCCGGCTCTTGCGCGCTGCCTCGCGGGCTTCCGCCAGGCGCTGGGTCATCTCGTTGAAGGAGGACACGAGATAGCCGACCTCATCCTTGGAGGGCAGCGGCAGGCGGGTGGTGAAGTCGCCGCGTGCCACGGCGCGGGTACCTTCCACCAGCGCCTGGATCGGCGCCACCAGGGTGCGGGCCGCGACGAAAGCGCCCCACACTGCCATCAGCACCGACAAGAGCAGGACCAGGAGCAGCGTCAGGTTGAACATGAGCTTCAAGGGGCCACGAAGCACCGTGAGTTCGCGGTAATGCGCATAGGCCTGCTGCACCTGGTCGGCTAGACCGCTCTGCTCGCCGCCCACGGGATACAGGGCCTGCAGGCTCTCCCGATTCCACCAGGCGTTGCCACTGGTGGTCACCGGCACCACGGCACGGATGTGCAGGCCACCGCCCTGGGCCACGGGATCGAGACCCACGTATTCGTTGCCGGCACGCACCTGCAGCATCACTTCCGGTCCAGGCATGTCTGGCAAGAGCGTGCCCGGCACCGCCGAGCTGCTGGCGATGATGCGGTTGTTGAAACCGCCGATGAGGGTGAGTTCGCTGGCACCATTCTGACGGCGCAGCTGATCCAGCTGATAGGAAGTCTGGCGGGTGTCGCCCAGGTTCAAAGTCCGCGACATACGCTCGGTGCGCACCAGGAGGTCCCGCACCCGCATGTCCAGCGCGGCACGGGACAGATCCATTGCGCCGGACAGGGCGCTCTCCACCCTGACGTCGAACCAGCTGTCGATGCCGCGGCTGATGAACTGATAGGAGAAGTAATAGACCAGTACCACCGGCACGATGGCCAAGAGACCGAAGGTACCCACCAGACGCAGAGTCAGGCGCGACCCCGCGACGTTGCGCGAACGCTGCAGCAAGAGACGCGTGAGGTTGAAGCCGATCACCACCAGCAGCGCCACCGCGGCACCGGCGTTCAGGAATACCAGCCACACGTGCATGCTCTCGAAGCTGGCGGAGTTAGAGGTGCTCTTACCCAGGGTGATGAGCGAGGCCAGCATGATGATCATGCCGATGCCAAGCAGGAACAGCATGCCGTAGCGCTTCATGACGCCAGCACCCACTGGTACCAGTCACTCGACAGGTTCCAGCCCTTGAAGATTGAGGCGAACAACTGCAGCGGCCCCGGCATAGTGGTCACGTCCAGCACCGCGCGCAGCCGGATGTTGTAGTGGGCGCCGGGATCCAAGAGTTTGGCGTCGATGATGGGCAGGTCGCTCACTTGGCCCATGCTGGTGACCGCCTCACGGTAGGTGGCATAGCTCTGCTGGTCGCCGCTGTTCAGGTTGGTGATGATGAAGCGGCGGCTCAAGGCGTGATAGCTGATCTGATAGCTCTGCTCAAGAGTGGCCGTGGTGCTGTTCAGCCACCAGGTGTGGTGCTTGATGATCTCAATCTGCAGCTTGACGGTGATGGGCAGGCCGTTCTCCAACGCGTTCACCGCGTCATCGGAGAGATTCAGGCCCACGTCTGCGTCCAGGTAATAGACGCCGTTCACGAGTTCGCTGTAGGCGGTGCGGATGACGAAGCCGGGCTGATCATCCGCCTGGGCGCCTGGCGCGAACAGCACAGCCCCGCCGAGCAGCACGCCCGAGAGCGCGCACAGCAGCCGGCGCCGCACTTCAGCGCTTCTCGAGACAGGCATAGTAGAAACCATCCATCCCGCCTTCGCCCGTGAGCACCTGCCGGCCCGCACCCGCGGCCACGCCCCAACCCGGATCCAGGGTGAGCGCCGCGGCGTCCGGGTGGCCGACGAGGAAGGCTGCGATTTGCGCGGCATTCTCCCGCTGGAACACGGAACAGGTGACGTACAGGAGCTTACCGCCTGGGGCCAGCAGCGGCCAGAGCGCGCCCAGGAGCCGGGCCTGGAGCCCGGCAGCGGTCGCCACTTCCTGCGGCGTGCGCCGCAGTTTCACGTCCGGATGCCGGCGCACCACGCCGCTGGCGCTGCACGGAGCGTCTAAAAGGATCCTGTTATAGCTCTCGCCATCCCACCAACTCTGCACCTCGGCGGCATCCGCCACCTTGAGCGTGGCTTCGAGCTTCAGGCGCCTCAGGTTTTCATGGATGCGCTGGGCGCGCCGCGCTTCCAGCTCCACTGCCGTGAGCGTGAGTGTGTGTCGTTCCAGAAGATGACAGGTCTTGCCGCCGGGTGCGGCGCAGGCATCCAGCACGCGCATGCCATCGTTGACATCGAGCAGGGCTTCCGCCAGTTGCGCACCCTCGTCCTGCACCGAGACTGCGCCATCGGCGAAGCCCGGCAAGGTCTTCACGTCCGCCGCGGACTCGAACACGATGCCGTCTGCAGAATACGCGCAGGGCTTCGCAGCCAGCCCCACCGCCGCGAGCTTCGCCAAGTAATCGTCGCGGCTCTGCACGCGTCGGTTCACCCGCAGCGTGAAGGGCGGACGCTCGTTACCCGCCTCCAGCATCGCCTGCCAGTGCTCCGGCCAGTCGCGTTTGAGTTCTTCGATGAACCACTTTGGATGTGCGTAACGAGCTTGCAAGTCATCGGCGACCGCCGCTTCGATATCCGCTTGTTCGCGCTGGAAACGCCTGAGCACTGCGTTCACCAGACCCGCCGCCCAGGATTTATCCAAGGCTCGACAAGCCTCCACGGTCTCCTGCACGGCGGCATGGGCCGGCACCCTCATGTAAGCGAGCTGATAGAGCCCCAGCAGCAATACGAATTTCACATCTTGATCGGCGGGCTTGAGGGGCCGCTCCACGAGCTTCCCGAGCCAGGCTTCCAAGCGCGGCTGCCAGCGCAGGGTGCCGTAACAGAGTTCTTTCACCTGCGCTGAATCGCGCGGGTCCTTGCACTCGGCTGCCACACGTTCCGTTGCCTGAGTGAGGGTCTGGCCGTCCTTCGCCACTGCCATCAGTGCCTGCACGGCGAGTACGCGTACGGGTTTGACTGCCATCAGCCGAACCGTGCTTTCTGGAGAGGGCGGCCGTTGGCGAAGTCGGCGGCTGACTGGGCACGGCCGCCGGCAGCCTGCAATTCCAGGATGCGCAGCATGCCCTTGCCCGTGGCCACATCGATGCCATCGCGTCCCGCGTTCAATACCGTGCCGGGTGCGATGCCGGCATCACTGGGCATCCAGCTGGCGCGCCAGATGCGCAGGGGCTGGCCCTCATAATGCGTGTACGCCACGGGCCAGGGGTTATAGCCCCGCACAGCCCGGGCCAATTCTTCTGCGCTTCTCTGCCAATCGAGCCGCGCTTCTTCCTTGCTGAGTTTCTCTGCGTAAGTGACGCCCGCTACAGCTTGCTTGCGGGGATGCACATCCGGCAGCGCATCCAACACCGGCATCAAGGCTTCGGCACCGAGTTTGGCCAGACGGTCATGGAGACGCTGGCTGGTGTCGTCTTCGCGGATCGAGGTCTTGAGTTCCGCCAGCACATCGCCCGTGTCCAGACCTATGTCCATCTGCATGATGGCGACACCGGTCTCTGCATCGCCGGCGAGGATGGCGCGCTGAATGGGAGCAGCGCCGCGCCAGCGCGGCAGCAACGATGCATGGATGTTAAGGCAGCCGTGATGCGGAATGGCGAGCACCGACTTGGGCAGGATGAGACCGTAGGCCACCACCACCATCACGTCGGGCTTGGCGTCCTGGATTGCTTGCCTAGCTTCATCGGACTTCAGGGATTCGGGTTGATGCACCGGCACTTTCAGTTCCAGTGCGCGCTGCTTGACCGGCGAAGGAGAGAGTCTGCGACCGCGGCCCGCGGGGCGGTCCGGCTGGGTCCACACGCCGACCAATTCATGGGACGAAGCCGCGATGGCATCGAGAGCCGCGAGCGGGAACTCCGGGGTACCGGCCAAAGCGATGCGCAAGTTCTGCACGGGACGCCGGACGGGCGGCGTCACACGGAGGGGCTGGATGCTTGGGAACGGCGCTCCTCGCGCTCGCGCTCTTCCTTCTCGACGCGCTTGCGGATGCGTTGGCGTTTCAAGTCCGAGAGATAGTCCACGAACAGCTTGCCGTTGAGATGGTCGATCTCGTGCTGGATGCAGACCGCGAGGAGACCGTCGGCGTCGAACTCGATCTGCTTGCCGTGGCGGTCCAGAGCCCGCACCCGGATGCGCTCGGCCCGCTCCACATCCTCATATACACCCGGCACCGAGAGGCAGCCTTCCTGCATCACCTCGGAGCCTTCCTGGGAGAGGATCTCAGGGTTGATCAGCCCCATTGGCTGGTCGCTGTTATCAGACACATCCACCACGATGACCCGTTCGGCCACGCCCACCTGGACGGCAGCGAGGCCGATACCCGGGGCGGCGTACATGGTCGCGAGCATGTCCTCGATCAGGCGCCGATGAACGGCCGTGACCTGGGCCACAGGCTTGGCCTTATTACGCAGCCGGGGGTCCGGATAGTGGAGGATGTCGAGGATTGTCATAGTGGTAAGCGTACAACAGGGTCTTATCTAAAGTAGGGGTCCCGGAGGGGGTTCTCAAGCGACCGGCCAGGGGGCCAGCCCAATCCTCACGCACTTTTGCATAAAATGCTGCTAAAGTTATGATACTGTTGAAAAGTCGCCCTTGCGACATGCCCCATTTGAGGGGTCGGAAAGGGCCTTGGGATGGGGAATTCAGACCGAGGCCGGGCGCACACCCAGGCGAGTCCGTGGAGACCGCATCGATGAACCATTATAACGTCCCCCGTTCCCTCGCGACTGGCGCGGCCCTGCTCCTCGCAGCTGGCTGTGCCCATCACGCGGTCAAACCTGCCGCCGTGGCTCCAGCAGCTGCACCGGCCACGGTGGAGGCACCCGCGACCGCGACCATGAGCACGGCTGCGGCACCGACCATGCAGCCGACGGCGCCGGAACGCTACACCGTGAAGAAAGGCGACACCCTATGGGGCATCGCTTCCATGTACCTGAAGGATCCCTGGCGCTGGCCGGACATCTGGTACGCCAACCCGAACATCAAGAACCCGCACCTCATCTTCCCGGGTGACGTGCTGATCCTCGGCCGCAACGCCCAGGGCCAGCCCATGCTGAGCGTGCAGCGCAACGGCCAAACCGCCACCGAGGCGAGCCCCCCGCCGCTGGTATCCACTTCAGTTACGGCAGCCGCGCCGTCCGGCACGGGTACCACCGCGCCGGTGAACGCCGCTTCCAGCGTGGGCACTCCCGCCGCGCAGTTGTCGGCAGTGAGCGGTCCCCTGCCTGTGACCAAGCTGGAACCCCAGCCCCGCTATCTGCCGCTCAGCGCAGCCGTGACCACGGTACCGCTGAACGGCCTGCTGCCCTACATGTCCAAGACCCGTGTCATGACCTCGAGCGAGATGGACGATACCGGCTACGTGATCACCTCGTTCAATGGCGGCCCGGCCACCGGCGCCGGCGACGAGATCTACGGCCGCAACATGAAGTCCAGCGACGGTTCACGTTACGAGATCTTCCGTAAGGGCGACAAGTACGTGGACCCGGACAGCGGCGACAACTTAGGGTATGAGGCCACCTACATCGGCGACGCCGAAGTGGAAGCCTGGACCGATCCCGCCAAACTCATGGTCACCAACTCCGACCAGGAAGCCATCGCCGGCGACCATCTGGTGCCGAACAATGGTGACACTCTGGCGGTCAACTTCCTGCCGCATCGCCCGGCGAAGACCATCGACGGCCAGATCATGGCAGTGTTGGGTGGTGTGGGCCAGATCGGCCAGTTCGACGTGGTGGTGCTGGACCGCGGCGTGGATGACGGCGTGGACGTCGGCACGGTGCTCGGCAGCTATCGCAAGGGCAACACGGTCAA
This sequence comes from Gammaproteobacteria bacterium, assembly GCA_036500225.1. GTDB lineage: Bacteria > Pseudomonadota > Gammaproteobacteria > Natronospirales > REEB76 > DASUBN01. Next base: position 27,179 of record DASYCJ010000093.1, on the reverse strand, counting down.
GGACCTGAACGCGAGCTTCTTCAGCCGCAGTACGGTGCACCTGCCCACGGAGCGTAACGGCACCCTGATGGTGTTCCGCAGTTTCAAGCACGTCAGCTACGCCCTGGTGATGCAGGCCACCAACGAGATCCACCTGGAAGACGTGGCGGCGAATCCTTGAAATCAACATGCGGTTGATGCGAGAGTAGAGGCGCGTCAAGACTGTGTTTGGACGCCGGCGCCGCCAGCGGCACCGGCCGACCTGAGGGGAAGACGATAGACCCACAGGATGCATTGGACTGGCTCACGCTGATCCGCGCCCCGCGGCTCGGCATTGCCGGCGCCCTTCGCCTGCTGCAGCATTGCGGCAGCGCCGCCGGATGCTTCACTTCTGATCTGCCCCCTGCCCTCGACCTGCAATCTGAGACCCGTGCTTGGCTCAAGGCGCCCGGCCGCGCGTCTGCAGAGCAGGACAAAACCTATCCGCCGCGCAACCGCGAACCGGCGGAAGAGATCATCGCCAGGGGCGTAGTGGTGAGCGCGTCCCCGCCGGGCACGCCACCTATGCCCACGCATTCCCGGCGCCGCAGCCGCATCACCGACGGCTTGAGTCTCGGCACCCGGGTGGTTGAAGCGGCTAAGCAGAGTGGCTCGCTCATCGCCGCGCGCACCGCCAGCGAACAGGGCCGCGAGATGTTCGCCATCCCCGGCTCCATCCATAACCCAGTGGCGCGCGGCTGCCACCGGCTGCTGCGCGACGGCACCAAGCTGGTCGAATCCGAAGGCGACATACTCGAGGAACTGGCGCCCCTCCTGGGCGACATCGCCAACCCGGCGCCGGCCATGAACGCCGCGCAAGCCCGTGTGGACAGAGCGTCACAGGATCCGGATTACGCATTGCTGTTGAATTCACTCGATTTCGCCCCCACTTCGGTGGACAGCCTGGTCGAGCGCACCGGTTTGACGCCTGATGTGGTTTCCAGCATGCTCCTGATGCTTGCGCTTCAGAGACATGTGGAAGCCTCTCCGGGTGGAAGATATTCCCGCGTGAACAAGAGGTCGTGACGTCATGATCAAAGAAAACGTACTCGACGTGCTCATGTATCTGTTCGAGAACTACCTGGATGATGACGACAACGAGACCGAAGCCGACCGTGAGACATTGACAGTGGAGCTGGAAGAAGCCGGCTTCGCCAAACACGAGATCAACCGCGCCTTCGACTGGCTGGAGAACCTGGCCAAGAGCGCGCCGGACAGCGAACCGCCCATCACGCAGCGCGACGCGGTGCGGGTGTACGCGGCCCAGGAATTGGAGCGCTTGAGCGTCGAGTGCCGCGGCTTCATGCAGTACCTGGAGAACATCGGCATCCTGGACGCGGCCCAGCGCGAGGTGGTCATCGACCGCATCATGGCGCTGGACAATGCGGAGATCGATCAGGAACAGGTGAAGTGGATCATCCTGATGGTGCTGTTCAACCGCCCTGGCCAGGAAGATGCCTACGCACGCATGGAAGAGCTGGTGTTCGACCAGTCCCTGGGCGTGATGCACTGATAAGCGCGGACCGCGCCAAAAGCTGTAGAATGCGCCGCCCGCCGGGGGTTTCAGCCCCCGGCGGAGCAGGATTTCAGACCTTCACCCGGCTCACGCCGGGTTTGCTTTATGCGATGCGATGAGCGTAACTTCGCCCGCGAAATGCGGCCTGAAGACAGGTCAGGTGAGAGACAGATGAGCGGCCTGAACTTGCGTAACGAAAACCTTTTGTAGTATTGCTGTATATATATGAGTGCAAACCTAGTCATCGTCGAATCCCCCGCGAAGGCCAAGACCATCAAGAAGTACCTGGGCAAGGGCTTCGAGGTGCTGGCCTCCTACGGCCACGTGCGCGATCTGGTACCGAAGGAAGGTGCGGTGGATCCCGCCACCGACTTCACCATGAAGTACCAGCTGATCGAGCGCAACGAGAAGCACGTGGACGCCATCGCCAAGGCCCTGAAGAAGGCCGGCGCCCTCTACCTCGCGACCGACCCGGATCGCGAGGGCGAAGCCATCTCCTGGCATCTCACCGAGATCCTCAAGGAGAAGGGCCTGCTCAAGGACAAAGAGATCCATCGCGTGGTGTTCCATGAGATCACCAAGCGCGCCGTCAACGACGCGGTAGCGAACCCCCGCCCCCTGTCCCAGGACCTGGTCTCCGCCCAGCAGGCGCGCCGCGCCCTCGACTACTTGGTGGGTTTCAACCTCTCGCCGCTCTTGTGGAAGAAGATCCGCCGCGGCCTGTCCGCCGGCCGCGTGCAGTCGCCGGCCCTGCGCCTCATCTGCGAGCGCGAAGACGAGATCGAGAAGTTCAAGAGCGAGGAATACTGGACCCTGCTCGGCAACGCCGAGAAGAACGGCCAGGCCTTCGAGCCGCGCCTGTGGCAGTTCCAGGGTACCAAGATCGAGCAGTTCAGCTTCCGCGACGAGAAGTCCGCCAAGGGCGCTGAAGCCGCGATCATCAAGTCTGCCAAGGGCAAGCTGAAAGTAGCCAGCGTCGAGAAGAAGCAGCGCCGCCGTAACCCGGCCGCGCCCTTCACCACCTCGACCCTGCAGCAGGAAGCCTCCCGCAAGCTCGGTTACGGCGCACAGCGCACCATGCGCATCGCCCAGCAGCTATATGAAGGTATCGACCTCACGGGCGAAGGCCAGGTGGGCTTGATCTCCTACATGCGTACCGATTCCGTGAACCTGGCCGCCGAAGCGGTGGCTGAGATCCGCGACGTGATCGAGAAGCGCTTCGGCAAGGACCATCTGCCGCCGGAACCGCGCGTCTACAAGACCAAATCCAAGAACGCCCAGGAAGCGCACGAAGCCGTGCGTCCCACCTCCGCCGCCCGCGCGCCGGAAGAGATACAGGGCAAGCTGACGGACGAGCAGCGCAAGCTCTATGAGCTCATCTGGAAGCGCACCATCGCCTGCCAGATGGAGCAGGCGGTGTTCGACACCGTGAGCGCCGACCTGGACGCCGGCGGAGACAGCACCTTCCGTGCCAGCGGCTCCGTGCTGGTGGTGCCGGGCTTCATGGCCGTGTACCAGGAAGGCAAGGACGACGCGCCCGCCGCGGGTGCCACCCCTGCCGAAGACGACGAGGAGCGCATGCTCCCGGTGCTAGTCGAGGGCGAGAGCATCACCCTCCACGGCATCCAGTCCGACCAGCATTTCACCGAGCCGCCGCCGCGCTTCTCGGAAGCGAGCCTGGTGAAGGCCCTGGAAGAGTTCGGCATCGGCCGGCCCTCCACCTACGCCACCATCATCTCGACGCTGCAGGCGCGCGAGTACGTGGAGATGGACCGCAAGCGCTTCAAACCCACGGACGTGGGCCGCGTGGTGGCCAAGTTCCTCACCGAACATTTCACCCAGTACGTGGACTACGGCTTCACTGCCGCCATGGAGGACGAGCTCGACGCCGTCGCCCGTGGCGAGAAAGAGTGGGTGCCGGTGATGCACGAGTTCTGGGACCCGTTCAAAAAGCTCGTCGACCACAAGGAAGAGAGCGTCTCGCGCAAGGACGTGACCACCGAGGCCATGAACGAGGCCTGCCCCAAGTGCACCAAGCCGCTGTCCATCCGGCTCGGCCGCCGCGGCCGTTTCATCGGCTGCACCGGTTATCCAGAGTGCGACTACACCCGCAACCTGGATGAGACCGCGGAACAAGCAGCCCAGCCGCAGAAGATCGAAGGCCGCCAGTGCCCCAAGTGCAACTCCGACTTGATCATCCGTCGCGGACGCTACGGCAAGTTCATCGGCTGCTCCAGTTACCCGAACTGCAAGCATATCGAGCCGCTCGAGAAGCCCGCGGACACGGGCGTCGAGTGCCCCGAGTGCAAGCAAGCCACCTTCCTCAAGCGCAAGTCGCGCTACGGCAAGGTCTTCTATTCCTGCGCCCGCTACCCGGACTGCAAGTATGCGGTCTGGAACTTGCCGCTGGCCCAGCCCTGCCCGCAGTGCAAGTGGCCGATTCTCACGGTGAAGACCACCAAGCGCAAAGGCACCGAACGCGTGTGCCCGGTGAAGGAATGCGGTTACGCCGAGCCGGCTCCTGAGTTGGCGCCGCCGCCGGAAGAGACGGCCGCTCCAGCCGCCTGATGCCAAGATGAAACCTGCCACCTGGCCTCTCCGTCGTGCCGTTGAGACGGTGAGGTCCGGTGGCGTCATCGCCTATCCCACCGAAGCGGTCTATGGGCTGGGTTGCGATCCTCTCGAAGCCGACGCCGTGCAGCGCATCCTCAAACTCAAAGAACGTGATGCGGCCAAGGGCCTGATCCTCATCGCCTCGCGCATCGAACAACTCCTGCCCTATCTCGACGATCTGCCCACGCCGATCATGCAAAAACTCGAAGCGAGCTGGCCGGGCCCCGTCACCTGGGTGGTGCCGGCAGCACCAGCCATCCCCGCCTGGCTCTCCGGCGGCCGCGAGACCCTAGCGGTACGCGTCACGGCTCACCCCGTCGCCGCCGAACTCTGTGAAGCCCTGGACATGGCCCTGGTCTCAACGAGCGCCAACCGCAGCGGCCAGACGCCCGCACGTACGCCGTTGACGGTGCGCAGGCTCTGGGGCGACCAGGTGGACTGCATCCTGCCCGGCGCGGTGGGCGGATTGGGCAAGCCCACCGAGATCCGCGAAGCGCTTACAGGCAAGGTGTTAAGAGCGGGTTAACATAGCGGCATGGATATCCAGGCCGTCGAGACCTACCTGCGTTCCCTGCAGGACACCCTCAGCTCAACGTTAGAGACGCTGGACGGCTCAGCTCGTTTCCAGCGAGAACGCTGGGACCGGCCCGAGGGCGGTGGCGGCGAGAGCCGCGTGCTCAAGGACGGCGCGCTGTTCGAGCAGGCCGGCGTGAATTTCTCCGACGTGCAGGGCACCAAACTTCCGCCCTCTGCCACCGCGCACCGCCCCGAGCTCGCAGGCCGCGCCTGGCGCGCGCTCGGTGTGTCCCTGGTATTGCATCCCCTCAACCCCTACGTGCCCACGGCCCACATGAACGTGCGCTTCTTCGCCGCCCCCAAAGATGGCGACGCGCCGGTCTGGTGGTTCGGTGGCGGCTTCGATCTCACGCCCTATTACGGTTTCGAGGAAGATGTGCGCCACTGGCACGGCACCGCCAAGGCTGCTTGCGATTCTTCCTTCGGAGCCGAGGCCTACGCCCGCTACAAGAGGTGGTGCGACGAGTACTTCTTCCTCAAACACCGCAACGAACCCCGCGGCGTGGGCGGGCTGTTCTTCGATGACCTGCACGCAGAAGGCTTCGAGCGCTCCTTCGCGTTCATGCGAAGCGTGGGCGATCACTTCCTGCCAGCCTATGTGCCCATCGCCAAGAAACGCCGCGATACCAAATATGGCGAACGGGAACGACAGTTCCAGCTCTACCGTCGCGGCCGCTACGTGGAGTTCAACCTGGTCTGGGACCGGGGTACCCACTTCGGTCTGCAATCCGGCGGTCGTACCGAATCCATCCTCATGTCCCTGCCGCCCCTGGTGCGCTGGGAATACGACTGGGGCCCGGAGCCGGGTTCAAAAGAAGCCGAACTCTATGAGAAATTCCTGAAGCCGAGGGACTGGGTATGAGCCAGATACAGCCTTTCCATTTAGCTTTCCCGGTGCACGACCTGGAGGAAGCCCGCAGCTTCTATGCCGGGTTACTGGGCTGCCCCACGGGCCGTGAATCCAAGGCGTGGATCGACTTCGACCTCTATGGCCATCAGATCGTGGCGCACCTGGCGCCGAAAGAAACGTCAGCCGCCACCAACAAGGTGGATGGCGAAGACGTGCCGGTGCGGCACTTCGGCGTGATCCTGGAATGGGATCAATGGGAGAAACTGGCAGATAGGCTGAAAGAAAAAGTGAAATTCGTCATCGAACCGGGTATCCGCTTCAAGGGGCAGGTAGGCGAGCAGGCCACCATGTTCTTCAAGGATCCCAGCGGGAATGCGCTGGAGTTCAAAGCGTTCAAGGATCGATCACGCCTGTTTGCCAAATGATCGGTATAGCTCTCAACCGCCTTCCGCTCCACTGAATAGACCGATCAATACCAGCGCCATCACCATGGCGCCGATACCGACGTAAAGCCAATCACGTGACCGCGCATTGGCGACTACCCCCGATGCCAGCCGCGCCAGAGGCGTGAACAGGATCACCAGGATCCCTGCATCCATGAATGCAGACGCCTGTCCGGCACTAGCTCCTTGCCAGATATGGACCAGTATCTCGTCTATGCGCCCGGATGGCGTTCGCGGGAAATACACTGCGCCACGGGCCAAGAACAGAGTCATCCCAATCAGGATCAGGAACACCGCGAGGCCGATGCTGGTACGCAGCAACCACAGGGTGATGAGGCGGCGCTGTTCTTCCAGGCGTTCGCTCACGACGCGACTCCCTTGTAGAGCATCTCCACCGCCACGCACATGAGCACCACCGCGAATACCCGGCGCAGTTGCTGCACCGGCAGTACCTTCATCCAGTGGCCGCCGAGATAGGCGCCGCCCAGGGAGCCCAGGATCACGGGCGCAGCTAGCAGGGGCGGCACGTCACCATGGGCGAGATAGTAGCCGGCGCTGGTGGCGGCGGTGATGCCGATCATGAAATTGGAGGTGGCGGTGGACACCTTGAAGGGCAGACGCATGAGCTTGTCCATGGCCATGACCTTGAACACGCCGGAGCCGATGCCGAGCAGGGCCGAAAGCATCCCCGCCCCGAGCATGATGCCTAAGGCCGGCAGCGGGTTGGTGACCTCATAGCTATACCACTCACCGCCCTCCTGGTAGCGTCCCGCAAGCTTGAGACGCTGGGCTAGGGGTGAGCTCTCGGCGGCGGCCTCGGTCTTGCGAGAAGGCAGCAGCGACAGTACGGCGTTATAGAGCATCACCAGGCCGAAGATCAGGAACAGAGCCCGGGCCGGCACGTCATGGGACAGCCTCGCACCGATCAGGGCGCCGGCGGAGGCGGCCACCTGCAGGAACAGGGCTACCCGCACGTTGGAAAGGCCGGTGCCCACGAAGCGCGGCGCGGCGCCCACGGAGATGGACATGACGCAGAACAGGCTCACGCCCACCGCTTCGAGGATGGGCAGATGCAGTCCCAGGGTGAGCAAGGGCACCACGATGATTCCGCCGCCAAGGCCCGTGAGGGCGCCGAGGACCCCGCCCAGGAAGCCCCCCAGCATGGCGAGGCAGACGATGGCGAGAGGGGTCACCGGCGCTTGTGCCTGAAGCAGGTGGTGGAATGATCATTGACCATCCCGGTAGCCTGCATGAAGGCATAACAGATGGTGCTGCCCACGAAGCGGAAACCGCGCTTCTTCAGATCCTTGCTCATCTTGTCGGATATCTCGGTGCGGGCGGGTACGTGAGCGCCAGTGCGCCAGCGGTTGAGCAGGGGCTTGTTGCCGACGAAGGACCAGATGTATTCGTCGAAGCTGCCAAACTCCTTCTTCACTTCTAGGAAGGCCTTGGCGTTGGAGATGCTGCTCTCGATCTTGAGACGATTCCTGACGATGCCCGCATCTTTCATGAGCCGGGCCACATCCCTGGGGGTGAACTTGGCCACCTTCTTGGCATCGAAGCGGGCGAAGGCCTTACGGTAGTTCCCCCGCTTGTGCAGTATGGTGGACCAGGAGAGACCTGCCTGAGCCCCTTCCAGGATCAGGAATTCGAACAGCCGCCGGTCGTCGTGCACTGGCACGCCCCATTCGTTGTCGTGATAAGCCGTATACAGCGCATCGTCCGATGGGGCCCAGCGGCAACGCCGCTTTCCGTCGGCGTGTTCAGATCTCATTTTCTATAGTCCGGGGCGACATCGCCGACGCGCGCACCCTTGAACCATTCCTCGTATTCGGCACACCGCGCATGACCCTCGGCCGGTGCCCAGGGTACGAAGTCCTTCTCTTCCGTGGGCACGTAGGGACCGTGCTTGCACTCGAACACCACCGTGGAGGGCGCGAGAGTCACGATGCCGTGCCAGGTGTTGGCGGGCGTCTCCAGCCCTAGGGTCTCGCCACCGGCCTTGAGGCGCGTCACGGAAGTGACCTTGCCTGCGTCATCGAAATACAGCACCCCCATGTCGCCGCTCACGATCAGGAGCAGCTCCCACTTGTCCGGGTGCCGGTGCGGACGCACGTAGGTGCGGGGCTCCATGGCCATGCACATGCGCTGGATGGGATCGTCGTGGCTGGGATGCAGGTTGTAATGGGTGCGCAGGCGCGGCGAACTGTTCGCCTTTACATGCAGCGAGGCGACCAGTATCCGATCGATGACTTTCATGAAAGAGGCCGGGGAAGAGGGACCTCTATTATAAGCGGCTGGATTGCCTGGGAATTAGAGGGTCCATTCCACCTTCGAGGTTAACTCCTGTTCCATCGGCTGCACCGGCGTGTTGTTGTTGGTAACGATGGCGATACTGCCGACGCCCGCCGGGATAATCACGCCGTGGAAGCCGTCTTCGTCCACCGGGATGTTTTTGTCCACATGGGTGTGGCGCAGCAGCAGGATGGTCACGGGCCCATTGGGTCCGTGCACCACGATATGCGCCACTCGCTCGCCACGGAACAGGCAGACCTGGGCGTAGACCACGTCGTCCATGCCGCCCTGCATGCCGGCACCGGCCCGCTGCATCACGCCCTGCACATAGGCAGCGTCGTGGATGAGAGCTCGGTCGGGTCTGATGGCCGAGATCTCTTCAGGGTTCTCGATGTGGCGGACCACGGCGGCGGCGAGGGTCGCATCCGGCGGATGGCTATGGCGCCAGGCGAAGCTCGCCAAGAGCCCCATCATCAGCAGACTGGCGGCGATGGCATACCCCAGCTGCCAGGAACGCGGGTGATTCTTGAGGCTGCCGTCCAGGGCGATGCGCGCTTCCAAGCCTTCCGGCACAGGTACCTTGAAGGCGGCTTCTAGGCGTGCGTCCAGGGTCAGCATGTCGCGGACGAAGTTGGTGCAGCCAGGGCAATCCTTGAGGTGCTCGGCGATACCGGCATCGCGACGCTGCGGCTCCGCGCCCAGGATGCGGCGCACGTCCAGGCAAGTGACGGGTGTATTCATGCCGCCCCCTCTCCCAAGGCCGCGCCGGCGAGTCCCAGGTGTTCACGTAATTGGTTACGGGCCCGATGCAGGCGCGTCAGCACCGTGCCCTGGGTCAGTTCCAGCATCTCGGCGATCTCCTGGGTACTGCAGCCGATCAGCACCTGCAAGGCCAGGGGTTCGCGATATTCGGGGGTGAGTTTCCATAGAGCGCGTCGCACGTCGAACATATCCGTATCGCTGCCGCCCACGTTGGCGGAGTGATCCACCAAGGGCAGGTCGTCGATGGCCACCGTGTTGCGGCGCTTGGATAACTCACGCATGAACTCGTTCCGCAAGATCGTTATCAACCAGCGGCGGGCCGCAGCCTCCTCGCGCAGGGAATCCAGGGATTTCCAGGCGCGCAACAGGGTCTCCTGCACCAGGTCTTCCGCCAGGGCGCGGTCGCGGCACAGCCAGTACGCATAGCGGTACAGGCCTGGTGTCTGCGCCCGCGCCAGCATCTCGAAACGGTGCTGATGCGTGCCCATAGGTGCAGAGACCGGGTCAGTAGGGGGTTTATTACGTGGATCGGACATCAACTCGTCACCAGGGGTGCGACCCACAGCACGGGTCCGGTGGGCTGACCGGTGGGGGACCCACCCCTGGGCTCGAGGGAGATGGCCAGCGCCTTGGCACCGGCCAAACGCGCCAACAGTTCAGGCGGCACGGTCTCGCTCGCCACACCGGTCTCGTTCATTAACCCTAAAGGCACGGGCTTGCCGCCATCGGGGATCATCCACAGTTCGTAAGACTTGCCTTCCGGCACCGGGTTCGGTGTCACCACTTTCATGTCCACGCGGTTCGCTTCCGGGTGCACGCTGATGAGCCACAGAGGCTTGCCCGTGGCGTCGGACATGAGGGCGAACTCGGCCGCCTTCGGCTCTGCCGTGGGCGTGATCTTCTGGGTGACGATGACCACCGCCAATACCACGGTCGCTGCCACCGCCCAGGTACGCCAGAAGGTGTTGCGCAGGCGTTCGCCGCGGAACTGCGATTCCTTGCGCACCTGGCCCATGAGCCGCCATTCGAGATAAGCCGGCGGGTCCACGGGTTTGAGTCGCAGCGCCCAGGCGGCGAAGCGCCCTTCCCAGGTCCCCACTTCGGAAGCGAGACCCTCGCTTTCCATCATCAAGCGCTCGCAGCGCCGGCGTGCGGCACCGCGCAGGGTGCCGAGCACGTATTCGCCCGCCAGGAGGTTCTGCAATCTCGGATCGGAATAGTTCATGCCGCTTCCAGGCAGCGCTTCAGGCTCTCGAGCCCGCGCCGCACCCAGCTCTTGACCGTGCCCACCGGCGAGCCGACGCGCGAGGCGATCTCTTCATGGGTACAGCCCTCGACATAAGCCAAGCGGATGCTCTGCTGTTGTCCATGGTTCAGCTTGCCCATGCACTCGTCCAACTTGCGCTCCTCCGCCTTGCTCACGTTGACCGCGTCGGTGACCACTTGGCCATCCGTCGGTTGCTGGCCATCCTCGTCCAGATCCTCCCGCTCGGTATCGAGGGATACCTCGCGCTTCTCCCGACGCAGCATATCTAGCGCCCGGTAACGGCATATGGAGACCAGCCAGGTCATGGGGGCGCCCTTGTCGGCGGAATAGCTGCCGGCATTGCGCCACACGCTCAATAGCGCGTCCTGGAGGGCGTCCTCGGCCAGGTCCCTGCGCTTCAAGATACGGACCAGGACGGCGAATAGTTGCGGGGAAACCTGCCGATAAAGCGCCTGGAAGGCCGTTTGGCGGCCTTGGGCGCAGGCATGCAGGAGGTCCGTCAGTTCGCGGTTACGGTCCAGGGTCTCGGCGGGGGAAGCGGGCATGGAGGCCTTTGTAACCTTTTGTTTTAAAGCGTCTAACTGGCCCATCCGGCGGGTTTGTTTTACCCTATTTGACCTCGCTTTGCAGCCCTTATGCCCCGCGTCCCGGTCCAGGAGCCCAAGACCACGTGAAGACCCCTCCCCGACCCCGCGGTAGCTTCCCCGCCATCCGCCCGCGACGCATGCGCCGTGACGCCTTCTCGCGTCGACTGATGCGCGAGACGCGTCTCAGCACCGATGACCTCATCTATCCCGTGTTCGTGGTGGAGGGCAAAGCCAAGCGCGAGCCCATCGCCTCCATGCCGGGCGTGGAGCGCGTGAGCGTCGACCTGCTACTCAAGGAAGCGGAAGCCTGCCTCAAGCTCGGCATCCCAGCCCTCGCGCTCTTCCCGGTGACGCCCACGGCCAAGAAATCCCTCCTCGCGGCGGAAGCGTTCAACCGCAAGGGTCTCGCCCAAGAAGCGACCCGTGCCCTGAAGAAACATTTCCCCGAGCTCGGCGTCATCACTGATGTGGCCCTGGACCCTTTCACCACCCACGGCCAGGACGGCATCATCGATGCCGATGGCTATGTGCTGAACGACAAGAGTGTCGAGGTGCTGGTGCGCCAGGCGCTGTCCCAAGCCGAGGCCGGCGCCGACGTGGTGGCCCCCTCGGACATGATGGACGGACGCATCGGTGCGATCCGAAGCGCACTGGAAGAGAAGGGTTTCACCAACACCCGCATCCTCGCCTACTCCGCCAAGTACGCCTCCAGTTTCTACGGCCCTTTCCGCGATGCGGTGGGTTCCGCCAAGAACCTGGGCAAGGGCGACAAGCACAGTTATCAGATGGACGTGGCCAACTCTGATGAAGCGCTGCGTGAAGTGGGCCTCGATCTCGCGGAAGGCGCGGACATGGTGATGGTGAAGCCGGGCATGCCTTATCTCGACATCGTGCGCCGGGTGAAAGACCGTTACGGCGCACCCACGTTCGTCTACCAGGTGAGCGGCGAGTACTCCATGCTCATGGCCGCCGCCAAGAACGGGTGGCTGGATGAGCGGGCCTGTGCCCTGGAAGCACTCACCTCCATCAAACGCGCCGGTGCCGATGGCATCCTCACTTATTTCGCCAAGCGCGCGGCCCTCTGGATCAAGGAAGGCAGCTGAGCGCATAACGACGATGACCACCGCTTCTGACCGCTACGCCATCATCGGCCACCCCGTGGAGCACAGCCTCTCGCCGGGCATCCACGCCGCCTTCGCCCGGCAGACCGGACAGCGGCTGGAGTACACGCGCATCGATGCGCCGCCCCGGGGGTTCACCGCAGCCTTGCGCGGTTTCCTGGCGGGCGGCGGCAAGGGCCTGTCCGTGACTCTGCCCTTCAAGGAGCAAGCCTTCAAGCTCTGCCATGTACTCACGCCGCGGGCCAAGAAGGCTCGCGCCATCAACACCATCGCGGTGCAGGCTGACGGCACCCTGCTCGGCGACAACACCGACGGCGCCGGCCTGATCCGCGACCTGCGGTACAACCATCACGTAACGTTGCATGGTAAGCGCGTTCTGCTCTTGGGCGCCGGCGGTGCGGCACGCGGCGTGTTCGCAGCACTCTTGGAGGAGAAGCCCGCGCTCATCCACGTGGCCAACCGCACCGCATCCCGCGCCGAGAAGCTGGTGGCTCGCCATGTGACCCAGGGCGTGCGCGGCGGTGGCTTCGACACTATCCGTGGCAGCTTCGACCTGGTGCTGAACGCCACCTCCGCCAGCATGAGCGGCGATATGCCGCCTTTGCCGCGCGAGACCTTGAGCCCCCAGGCCACCTGCTACGACCTCTACTACGCCGAGCGTCCCACGGTGTTCATGCACTGGGCCGAACGCGAAGGCGCACGCCACGTGTTCGATGGCTGGGGCATGCTGGTGGAACAGGCGGCGGAAGCCTTCCAGTTGTGGCGCGGCGTACGGCCGGACACCGGCGAACTGCTCAGCGCACACCGGATATAGCCCATGCGCGCCGCCAGCCTCGTCATCGCCGCCTCGGTGGCCGCCATCACCGTCAGCGTGTGGGCCTACTTCAACCAGCCAGACCACGAACCCCCCTGGCCGGATCACATCCAGGGCTTCTCTTTCTCACCCTTCTACGCGGGTGAAGATGCCATCGCCCACCGTTTCCCGACCGACGCGGAGATCGATGCCGACCTCAAGCTCCTATCCGGCAAGACCGACTCCATCCGCACCTACACCATGGAGGGCACCCTCGCGGACATTCCGCGACTGGCGGCGCCCTATGGCATGAAGGTGATGCTGGGTGCCTGGGTGGATTCCGACAAGGAGAAGAGCGAAGCGCAGGTCATCAAGCTCATCGACGAGGCCAACCATAATCCGGACGTGAAACAGGTGCTGGTCGGCAACGAGACGGTGCTCACGGGCATCCTGCCCACCGAGGACCTCATCAAGTACATCGACCAGGTGCGCGGCTCGGTGCGCCAGCCGGTGGGCACCGCCGAGACTTGGAGTACCTGGATGCTGCATCCGGAGCTCGTCGACCACGTGGACTTCATGGGTGTGCACATGCTGCCCTACTGGGAAGGCGTGGACGTAAACCAGGCAGTGGATTACATCGACGACCGCATGCAGGACCTGGAGAAGCGCTACCCGGACAAGCCCATCATCATCGACGAGGTGGGCTGGCCTTCCTACGGCCGCACCCGTCATGCGGCGGTGGCCTCACCCGCCAACGAAGCCATGTTCCTGCGCCGCTTCCTGGCTCTGGCCAAGAAGCGCGAGTGGACCTACCGCATCATGGAAGCCTTCGACCAACCCTGGAAGGAACAGAGCGAGGGCGCGGTGGGGGCCTACTGGGGCGTGTGGGACGTGAACCGCCAGCAGAAGTTCGCCATGCGCAGTCCCATCGTGCGTATCCCCGAATGGCCGATGCTCGCCGGCATCTCGGTGTTGATGGCCGCGATCCTGTTGATGCTGATCCTGGGTCGCAGCCACACCCTGCAGAAGCGCGGCCGCAGTTTCATCGCGCTGGTGGTGTACACCGCCACCACCACCTTGGTATGGGTGTTCTACGATTACACGCAGCAGTACCTGACCGTGACTAACGTAGCGGTGGGGCTGTTCCTGCTGCTCGGCATGGTGGGCGTGGTGCTCGTGCTACTGGCGGAGACCCACGAGTGGGCCGAGGCCCATTGGGTCACCATGCGGCGACGCTCCTTCGAGCCGCTGCGGGCCCGTGATGACGACCTGCCCTTCATCTCGGTGCAGGTGCCGGCCTACGACGAGCCGCCGGAGATGTTGAGGGAGACACTCGACGCGCTGGCACGTCTCGACTATCCGCACTTCGAGGTGCTGGTGATCGACAACAACACCCAGGACGAGGTCAAGTGGCGTCCCGTGCAGGAACATTGCCGCAGGCTGGGCCCCCGCTTCCGCTTCTTCCACGTCGCGCCGCTGGCGGGTTTCAAGGCCGGCGCACTCAACTTCGCCCTCAAGCACACTGCGGCTGAAGCCTCCATCGTCGCAGTCATCGACAGCGACTACGTGGTGGACCCGCATTGGCTCCGGGACCTGGCGCCGCTTTTCGCCAACCCCCGCATGGGCGTGGTGCAGGCGCCCCAGGATTATCGCGACGCGGATCAGAACGCCTTCAAGGCCATGTGCTACGCCGAATACCGCGGCTTCTTCTACATCGGCATGATCACCCGCAACGAACGCAACGCCATCATCCAGCACGGCACCATGACCATGATCCGCCGCGCGGTACTGGAGCAAGCGGGGAGCTGGTCCGAGTGGTGCATCACCGAGGATGCGGAGCTGGGCCTGAAGGTGTTCGAGGCGGGCTTCGAGGCGGCCTATATCCCCAAGAGCTACGGCCGCGGGCTCATGCCGGACACGATGCTGGATTACAAGAAACAACGGTTCCGCTGGGCCTATGGCGCGGTGCAGATACTCAAGCATCACACCGGCCCCTTGTTCAGCCGCGGCCGCCTGACGCTCGGTCAGCGCTACCACTTCCTGGCGGGCTGGCTACCCTGGGTCTCGGATGGTTTCAACCTGGTGTTCAACTTCGCCGCCATCGTCTGGTCCTTAGGGATGGCCCTCTTCCCCCACGACATCGATCCGCCCCTGATGATCTTCTCGGCACTGCCGCTGGCCCTGTTCGCTTTCAAGATCTTGAAGCTGATGCACCTCTACAGCACCCGGGTCGGCGCCAGCGTGCGCCAGACCCTGGCCGCGGCTATCGCCGGCCTGGCCTTGAGTCACACCATCGGCCTCGCGGTATTGCAGGGACTATTCACCAAGGATCAGCCGTTCTTCCGCACACCCAAGCGGGTGGCGAGCCATGCCTGGCTGCAGGCCCTGGTGGACAATCGTGAGGAAGGCTTGATGATGCTAGGCCTGTGGCTGGCCTCGCTCGCGGTATACCTGGATGTGCCCAATGACATGCGCGACGTGGCGGTGTGGATCGCGGTATTGCTGATCCAGTCCATCCCCTACTTCGCGGCGCTACTGGTCTCTTTGATAAGCGCATTCCCGCGACTACCGGCTCGCTACATCGGCCACGCCGAAGATATGGACGCGCTCGCTCACGTTGTTCTCGACGAAAGAGCAGCGGGATAGTTAATAAGATAGAGCGGTACAGGGAAGTGCTGCTGCCACAAGTCCGGGCCTGTACCAGACTTACGGTTAGAAAAAACCCGGGATGGGCTTTTTCGATATATCAGAAGTTGATGATGTTGCCGACTACGAACTGGCGTTCGGTGGCGCCGGGCAGCTTCACCAGCGGCCAGGCATAGGTCACGTAGATCACGCCGCCGTAGGCGGAACGCACGTCGCCCAGGCGCAGGGCGATGCCCGCATCCGCGAGGGTGCGGCTCCAGCCGGCATTGCCGAGCTGACGCATCTGCCCCGCATCCGCGTACACCGCGAAACCTATTTGGAAGATGTTGAACAGGTACATGTCCGTGACCACGCGGTCCGAGATGTTGCCCTGCCAACGCCGGTCACCGATCAGATAGAAGTTCGGGTAACCGGGCATGCCCTGCAGACCGCCGAGATACTGCAGGTCCTCCGGATCAGGCCTGAGGCTATATCCCACCTCGCCATGCAACACCAGGGTCTGGTGAGACAGGCTCTGGTTATAGAGGGTGAACAGCATTTGCCCGTCCACGCCTTGGGCGAGACCTTGTTGTTGCCGGCCGCGCAACTCGCCGCTGGAGAGGAACAGGGTATCGTCGCTGGGCTCGGCGCCATAGCTCGATGACAGATCGTAGAACCAGGCCGGTACCCGGCTGCCGAAATGCTCACTGAAGTAGCCCAACTGCACCTTGTCGTCCCAGCCGACGTTGTAGTCTTCGGTGCGGCCGATCAACACCATGTCGGTGAATGTGCCGTAGTTATCCTCGTAGTACTCATAGGTACCGGCCGGACCGCTGAAGCGGCGTGGCGTCAGGGTCGGCCGCGCCAAGGCCTCCGGCGGGAACTGCTGTAGCGCACCGTAGCGGATGTCCTCGTCGATGTAGCTCACGCCGGCACGCATACCGGTCCCGCCGTCCCAGTACAACAAATGCATCCAGTCGAGTTCGGTCTTCTGGGTGATGTCGGCGGCGCGCCAGGCCACCACCGAGTCCTGATAGAAGTTGAGGTTCTGCTGCTGGTCCAGGTAATGGATGAACAGGGACCAGGGCGCCACGTCCTCATAGAAGGGTTGGCCCAGGTCCATGGAACGCGTGAAGCCGTCCGAAAGATGCGCATAAGTGGCAGCGAGGGTCCAATGGCTGCCGATCAGGGCCGGATCCTGGTAGCTCACCTGGTTGCTGGTGCGTTGCACGTCGCTCTTATGTCCCACCAACACCGTCTTGCCAGTGCCGAGGAAGTTCACGTCTTCGAATGAAGCGCCGAGGTTGCTTTGGCCGCCCACGTGGGCGAAGCTCACGTCCAATTTGAGGGACCAGGCATCGGCCACGTGGGCCTGCACCACCACCGCGCCGTCGCTGCAGGATACCGGCACCAGATCCGCGAACCGAAGATAGGACAAGGCACGCAGGCGCCGTTCGCTCTCATAGATGCGGCGCGCATTCACTTTCTGACCGGGTTCGATCAAGAGCTGTTCGCGCACCGCCTTGTCATGGGTGTTGATGTGCAGCGCGTCGGCGGTGCGCGCATACCAGGTGTCTTCCTTGGGGTCGGCGAGGTCGAACACCCCGTCCACCTGGATGTCGATGCGCTCGATGGTGTAGCCGGCCGCCTGCAAGGCGGTCCAGACATGCTGGCCCTGCCATTGCTCGGGTCGGTCGTTGATGGGAGTGGGGCAACGCCCTAGGGCTGCGGCATCGGTGGGGGCGGCAGGCGGCGTATCGGCGAGCAGGGGATCCATGCCAAGGGAAAGCAACGCGGCCAAGAACGCGAGGCGCGCACGCCTTCGCGGCGTGTTGAACACCGGTGCTACTTTCCTTAAGCGCAAACAGCGATTCCTTTACCGCCCTCCCGCTCCCCGGGGACGGCGCTTATCATTATGGTGACAAGCATACCGGACTCCCATGGCCCGCGCCCCGTCATAAATCACAGATCGGGAAATGGCTCTTGGCCTGGAAACCGTGTCCGCCGGTCTCTAGAGGTCTGGACTGGCCTGTACGGGGGTCCAACGCATCCTGCGCCTGGCCAGGCGGGCAGCCTCATCCTCGCCGCCATACTCCATAGGCAATACAGGGGCGATCAGCTCGTCGCGGCGTTCCAGCACCCCTGCATTGATCACCGCGTAGCGGCCGCCATCCATGTCCATCATGGCTGCGACGTACACACCGCAGCGCCGGCAGATCAGGAAGTCGGTGATGCCGAGGCCGAAGCGGTAGCGCTGGACTAGGTCTATATCGGTTACATACAGTCGCAACGAACCAGCCGGATCCGAGGTGCTAAGGGCACCGTGGCGGCGGCAGAAAGTGCACTGGCAGGCGCGCAAGGGTAACTCCGCGGGCTGGAGCGCGCTCTCCAACTCGAGTCTCAGATTCCCACAATGGCAACTGCCGGTGTACACGCTCAGGCACCCAGTGCCGTCGCGACGGTGGCGAGGGTATCGCCACAGGCAGCCGCGACCTTGAGTTGCAGCAAGCTGTCGGCACGGGTCACGCCAAGGTTCAGCGCCGCCACCGGGATGCTGCGTTCGGCGGCTTCCCGTACCAGCCGGAAACCTGACCACACCATGAGCGACGAGCCCACCACCAGCAGCGCGTCGGCGCCCTGTACCTCTGCCATCGCTTCTTGGGTATAAGCCGCGGGGATAGAGTCGCCGAAGAACACCACGGCTGGCTTCAACACGCCGCCGCAGGCATCGCAGGCGGGCACCTCGAACCCAGAGAAGTCTCGGCCTTCGAGGTCCGCATCGCCGTCCGGGGCATGAGCCGCGCTCAAGGCACTCCACTCCGGATTGCGCGCTTCAAGGGCTTGCTGCATCTCATGGCGCGGGACGCACCGCTTGCAGCCGAGGCATTCCACCTGGTCGAGCCGGCCGTGCAGATCCGTGACCGCGCGGCTACCGGCCTGCTGATGCAGACCGTCCACGTTCTGGGTGATGAGATGCCGCAAGCGTCCGCCGGCTTCGAGACGCGCCAGAGCGAGATGCGCCGCATTGGGCCGGGCCTTCGAGAAATACCGCCAACCGAGCAGGCTCCTGGCCCAGTAGCGCTGGCGCACCGCGTGGCTGCTGACGAAGTCGCGCTGCTGAACCGGCGGCTTGCGCTTCCAGGCGCCGGCTGCATCACGGTAATCGGGGATGCCGGAATCGGTGCTACAGCCGGCGCCGGTGAGTGCTACCAGACGTGTGCGTCCGCTGCACCACTCTGCGAGGCGCTGTGCCGCATCATCGGGCACGATCTCCGGGATTCTGGCACTCAGATTCACAGCAGGGACAGGATCACACCCATGACCGCGAAACCCACTAGGTGATAACCCGCGTCGATGAAGAAGAAGGTCCAACTCCTCTTCTCGAACAGGAAGTTGATACCGATGGCGACGCTGACCCAGATGCCGCCCATGAGGCCGACTTCGAGGCCGTGCACAATGCCCTCGCCCTCGGTCCAGTTGTCGATGAAGCGGCTCAAGATCGCCGCCGAGACCAGCAGCAAGACGATGGTGAGGCCGAAAGTCTTGGCCAAGGCCTTGGCCGAGGGCTTCTGGCTCGCATCCACGCCGGACTCACGGATCCAGGCGCGGACGAACATGACCGGCGAGAACCACACGGAGCCCAAAGCGAACATGGCGAGGGCGGCGAGCAGGATGCCTAGGTAATGCATGGTGGGCTCCGGGAGAAAAGATGCTAACTATATAGCCGTTCCACGGCGGCTGTCGGCGGGTATCCCCGCTACGCCATGCTGGCGGCGCAAAATAAACCTAAGCAGCGGCCTTTCCCGGCCCCGGAGGCCGCGTTACAGTCTCGCCATGCACGCCGAGACCTCCGTGACCGCCCCCACGCAACTGCCGCGCAAACTCGGTGCCTGGACCGGTGCTGCCGTGGTGGTGGGCGTCATCGTGGGCAGCGGCATCTACACGGTGCCCTCCTCGGTGGCGGCCCTCACCGGCAGCCTCTCGGGCGTGGCCTTGGTCTGGATCGTGGGCGGACTGATCTCCCTGTTCGGCGCACTGTCCATCGCGGAATTGGCAGCGGCCTATCCGGATGCAGGCGGACCCTACGTGTATCTACGCGAGGCCTTCGGTCGGCCCCTGGCTTTCATGTTCGGTTGGATGTGGCTCGTGACCACGCCCAACTCCTGGGCGGCCCAGGCCATCACCTTCGCCACCTACTTCGGGGCAGCAGCCAAACTCAGTCATCTGGAAGTGCAGCTCCTGGCCATGCTGCTCATCACCCTGCTCTGCGCCGTGAGCTATTACTCCATGAGCCTGGGCGCCTGGGTGCAGAACCTCTCCACCGGAGCCAAGCTCATCGGTCTCACGGGTCTCGCTCTAGTGCTGTTCTCCTTCGCGCCCCACGGCGCCGCGAACCTGGCAGGCATCGGCCATGGCGGCATCCTCTGGTCTGGAGTGGGCGTGGCCTTGGTGGCATCCCTCTGGGCTTATGACGGTTGGGCGAACCTGACCACTCTCTCCGGCGAGATGAAGGAACCGCAGAAGAGCCTGCCGCGAGCCCTGATCGGCGGCACTCTCGCAGCCCTCGCCATCTACCTGATCCTCAACGCAGCGCTCGCGGTGTCGCTGCCCTTCGACACCCTGGCTCATTCCAATGCCGTGGCCACAGACGCCGTGACCGCAGTCATGGGTGCCGGTGCCGCGGCGGTGATCGCGGCCCTGGTGATGGTCTGCACCTTCGGTTCCCTCAACGGCAGCATCCTCTCGGACCCGCGCGTGTTCTACGCCATGGCGGAGGATGGCCTGTTCTTCAAGTCCGTAGGCAAGATCCACCCGAAGTTCCATACGCCCCACGTGGCCATCGCCTTCACCTGGGTATTGGCCATCGTGTTCCTGCTGTTCCGCAACTTCCTGGATCTCGCGGAAGCCTACGTGCTCGGCATCTGGCCGTTCCTGGCGCTCTCGGTGGCGGGCTTGTTCCTGCTGCGCCGGCGCAAGCCGAACCTAGTGCGGCCTTACAAGGTCTGGGGCTATCCCGTGGTGCCGGTGCTGTTCGTGTTGGGCACGCTCTTGGTCATCAGCGATACCTATTACGAACATTTCCATAAGCAGCCGCTGATCACGGCTCTCAACCTCGGCATCATCCTCGCCGGGCTCCCCCTCTATTGGATCTGGATCCGCTTCCAGAAGCCCTGATCACTTCACCGTGCTATCTAAGAAGTCGCGCATGAGCTGCGCGATCTCTGGCGTGGCTTCATCCAGCGCAAAATGTCCCGCATCCAGTAGATGCACCTCCGCATTCGGAAGGGCCTTGGCATAGGTGAGAGCACCATCGACGGTGAAGGAGGTGTCATAGCGGCCCCACAGCACCAAGGTCGGCGGCTGATGCTGCTTCAGCCACTCCTGCCAGGCCGGGAAAGCCGCTTGATTGTTGCGGTAGTCGTAGAAGAGGTCGAGCTGGATCTGCTCTTCGCCGGGCCGACTGAGGAAAGCATACTCGTCGTTCCAGGCGTCCGGGTTATAGCGTTCCGGGTGCGGCGTGGTGCCGAGATGCCGGCCGCGATCCGCATCCAGGGATGAGAGGTTCGCCTGGATCTTGCCCTCGTAGGCAGCCCGGTCCGTCCAGTAGGCGCGGCGGGTGACCCAGAGCTTCGATTCTCCTTCTTCGCTGATGTTGGCGTTCTGCACGATCAAGGCCTGCACCCTTTCTGGATGAGCGATGGCTAGCTTCAGACCCACGTCGCCGCCGTAGTCGCACATGTACAGGCTGTAATGCTCGAGGCCGAGCGCCTGGGTAAAGTCATCCATGACTTGAGTGATGTGATCGAAGCTGTAGGCGAATTTGGTCCTAGGCGGCGCATCACTCATGCCGAAGCCCGGATAGTCCGGTGCGATCAAGTGATACCGGTCCGCGAGCAAGGGCATCAGGCCCTGGTACATGCGTGACGAGGTGGGGAAGCCGTGCAACAGCAGCACCACCGGAGCGTCCTTCGGGCCTGCTTCTCTATAGAAGATCTTCACGCCGTCCACCATGACAGTGTTGTAAGTCATGGGTTCGGCCATGACCCCCGGCGAGAACAGGGACAGAATCCAGAGGAATCGCGCCAATCTGGCCATGGGTAGGCTCCGTGTGCCTGGGTAAGATATGCCTAGTGTCGCGATTGAGCCACCGGCATACTTCGCTTAGCATGAAACCATGAAATCTAGGTCCGGCATCTCACCCGTGTCGCACATCGCCGCGGCCATCGCCGAACCGGCTCGCACCCGCATGCTCTACTGCCTGATGGACGGCCATGCCCGCACCGGTACCGAACTCGCAGCGGTGGCGGAAGTGAGCGCGTCCACCGCCAGCGTGCACCTGGCGCGCCTCGCCCGCCAGAAGCTGGTGAAGGTACTGAACCAGGGCCGCTACCGCTATTACAGCCTGGAGGGCCCGGAAGTGGCCGCGGCGCTGGAGGCCCTCACGGTGCTGGCCGGCACGCCCCGCCCGCGCTTCGAACCCAACACGCCGCCGCGCCTGCGGGTGGCCCGGACCTGCTATGACCACATGGCCGGGGCGCTCGCGGTGGCTTGGTTGCAGCGGCTGCTGCAATTGGGTTGGTTGGTTGAGCAGGGAGAGCACTACGAAGTCACCGCCCAGGGCGAGCAGGCTTTCGCGGCGCTTGGCGTCGACCTCGAAGCCGCCCGTACGGAACGGCGGCGCTTCGCCTGTGCCTGCCTCGACTGGAGTGAACGCAGACCTCACGTGGCCGGCGCCTTAGGCGCGGCGCTGCTGCAACTGGCCTTGAAGCGCCGTTGGGTGATGCGAGATCTGGACAGTCGCGCCTTGCGACTCACTGCCGGCGGCCGGCGCGAACTCGGCACACGCTTCGGCCTCATCGACCTCGGACCTAACCCATGAGCGATCACGCCCACGCCTCTCCGGCCAAGGTGGCGCTCGGCTTCGCCTCGATATACATACTGTGGGGATCCACGTATCTCGCCATCCGCTTCGCCGTGGCGAGCCTGCCCCCGTTCATGATGGCAGGCACGCGACATCTAATCGCCGGCGCACTGCTATACGGCATCATGCGTGCCCGCGGCGCGGGCAAGCCCACCCTGGCCAACTGGAGAAGCGCGACGGTACTCGGCGCGCTGCTGCTCCTGGGCGGCAACGGCATGGTCTCCGCTGCCGAGGAGATGGTGCCATCCGGCATCACCGCGTTGATGGTGGCGGCCGTGCCATTCTGGATGGTGTTACTGAACGCGCTGGATAAGCGCAAGGCGCCGGCGGTCTCGGTACTGGCCGGCCTCGCACTCGGCGTGGTGGGCCTCGCGGTACTGGTGTTCCCTGCCGGTGGCCACACACCGGATCACGTGGATCCTTTGGGGATAGCCATGCTGCTGGCCGGCACGCTCGCCTGGGGCGTGGGCTCGCTCTATGCACCCCGCGCCGCCATGCCCTCCTCGACCTTCTTAGGGATAGGCATGGAGATGCTGGCCGGCGGCCTGCTGCTGTGGCTCGCGGGGCTCGCCAGCGGCGAAGGCGCGCAATTGCACCTCGCCGCCATCACCCTGAAATCCCTGCTGGCCTTGGGATATCTGGTGGTCTTCGGTTCGCTGCTGGGTTTCTCCTCCTACGTGTGGCTGCTCAAGGTCACTACGCCAGCGCGAGCTTCCACCTATGCCTTCGTCAACCCGGTGATCGCGGTGCTCCTGGGCTGGGCTTTCGCCGGCGAGACCATCACCCCGCGCATCGCCGTGGCGGGCGGCATTATCGTAGCGGCGGTGTGCCTGATCCTGTATTTCGGGGCCGCTGCCAAGGCGAAAGCTGCTCCCGCGATCGTCGAAGAACCCTGAGTCCCATCCAGCGGTAGAATCTACCCACAACGGGCGTGGTGCCCGAGGGGAGAAGCGCATGATCGTCGTCACCACCGAGAACCTGGTGGGCTACCGGGTGAAAGAAGTGAAAGGTCAAGTGTTCGGTGTGGTGGTGAGGAGCCGCGGCCTCGGCGGCAACATCATGGCCGGTCTGCGCTCCATCGTCGGCGGTGAGATCACCGAGTACACCTCGCTCCTGGAAGAGGCACGCCGTCACGCGGTCGACCGCATGGTGCAGAACGCCCAGGCCATGGGCGCCAACGGCATCGTGATGATGCGCTATGACTCCTCGGAGATAGGCCAGGTCATGAGCGAGATCGTGGCCTACGGCACCGCGGTGGTGGTGGAGAAGGCCTGATGCTGCGTAACTCGGTGCTGGGCTTCGCCATCCTGCTGCTGATCGTCGGTTTGCTGTTGCTGCTGGTGCAACCCGCCAACGCCCTCCCGTTGCTGGTGTTCGGCGCCCTGCTTACCCTGGGTACGGTGTTCGAACGCTGGCGCTACAAGCCAGCCGAGACGCGCCAATCGGCGCGCGGATCGGCTACCGGGGAGCGTTTCATCGACCCGGTAAGCGGCGCGCTCATGGAAGTGTGGTACGACCCCACCAGCGGCGAGCGTACTTACGTGAAGCTGTCTGACAAGGCCTAGATGTTGATCTTGAACTGCTTGGTGGCCTTCTCGGCCTCATCCAGCATGTTGAGCTCGTGCCGGACCCGTAGCAGCTGATCCCCGTACTTCTCGAACTGCTTGCCGCAGCCCGCGCATTTGAACGTGGGGTTGTGCTCCAGCCACCGCAGCTTCTGGGTCTGGGCCTTGTTACATGCCGGACAGGTCATGTGCACGTCCACGTCCATGATCACGGTATTCATCGAGAGCCCCCAAGCAGGCGCCCCGGGTGGGGCGTCTGGAAATAGTACACCTAGGCCTGCACACGACGTATCTCCCCCCTTACAGCCCCTGTAGGCGCCGTCTGACTCCCCATCCCCTGCATCCTCCCTAGACTGATCCTGCCCTCACCACCCCTTAAATGAGCGCATATGAACAGCGGGAAGCCGCACCGGGACCACAGGCTGATGCTGCACGACGCTGTCGTGTGCTGCAGGCTGTGCGTCCCCCCACAGCAGGTCGATATCCCGGCCCGGATCTTCTATCGGCTGCGGGATGGAGATGCAGTGAGCTGCCCCAACGGCCACCTGGGCACGCTCCTGGACTACAAGCATGCTGCCGGACGCATCGGCACCGCCTATGGACCTTTCATCCGCTATGACCACGCGGCAGACTGGTCGGCCGGTCAGGTCGCAGACGACATATAACCCGGCCCAGACCGGGCATTCATCGTGCTTTTAGACCCGTCTATCGCATAAAAGGCCCGGGCGGCGCAGCCCGTGTCAGCCTGCGATGAACTCTGCTATTTTCCCGGCGAGTCCACCGGAGCCGGATCCATGCCCAGTCTCTACGAGCGTATCCCGCCGCTGCGTACCTTGAACCGCACCGTACTGCTGGCTTTGATGATCGTGCTTATCTGGAACTTCGACGTGGCTTGGGACCTGTTGCTGGTCACTATGCTGAACCCCGCCCACGAACACCCCTGGCATGACCTCTTGGTGCCGCGCATCCTGCGCCATCTCGCGATGCTGCCCCTGATGATCGCCTGCTACTTGGTCTCGCTGCGCATGTCTCATTGGGTGAAGAGCTCGCTGCTGGCCTGGAGCGGCGTCATGCTGCTCGGCATCGGTTTCGCCTCGCTGGTGCATCCGCTGCTGTTCGTGGCCCGTTACTTCTTGCAGGGCGACATCAACAGCAGCAAGACCCACTACAACGGGTTGTTCCAGGCCAGCATCAACTCCGAGACCCTCTACTACGTCCTGGTCAACCTCATCATCTACCTGCTCGGCCTGTTCATCGTGATGGGGGTGAACGCGCGCCTGGACCTGGAGAACGAGCGCATCCGCACCTCGGAGCTGCATACCCGCTGGCTCAACGCGCGCCTCGACACCCTGCGCGGCCAGCTCAACCCGCATTTCCTGTTCAACTGTCTGCACACGGTCTCGTCCCTGTTGTTCACGGACATCCAACGCGCCGACAAGCTGCTGGCTGATTTCAGCGATGTGTTGCGCATCACGCTGCGCGAGGGGCACCGCGAGTTCTCTGCGGTGCGCGAGGAGCTGGACTACCTGCGCCGCTACTTGGCCATCGAGGAGACCCGCTTCGAGGACCGGCTCAGCACCATCTTCGACGTGGAGGAGGAGGCCCTGGACGCGCGGGTGCCGAGCCTGATCATGCAGCCCCTGGTGGAGAACGCCATCAAACACGGCATATCCCACTCCCGCGGCAGCAACCGCCTGATGGTGGCGGCCCGTTGCCGGAAGAACGGCATGCTGGTGCTGGAGGTGAGCAACGACTACCGCCCGGATGGCGGTGAACTGGCGCCGGAACGCAAGATGGGTATCGGCCTGAACAACGTACGCGAGCGCCTGAGCGCCATCTACGGCACCGGATTCACCTTCACCTCCCAGCCCTTGAGCGGCGGTCGCTGGTCCTCGCGGATCGCCATACCCCGCGAGGATGTCTCGGCCAAACCCCGCGATACCCGCGCCACCCATGCCGCCGGTTAAGCCGCGTCCCATCGACGTGCTGGTGGTGGACGACGAGCCCCACGCGCGGCAGAAGCTGGTGCGCTTCATCGAGACCGCCCCGGACCTGCGTCTCTTGGGCCTGTGCGAGAGTGGCAAGGAGTTCGTGGAGGCGGTGCGCAAGCGCCGGCCTGACCTGGTGTTCCTGGACATCGAGATGCCCGAACTCGGGGGTTTCGAGGCCTTGGAGCGCATCGGCCTGGACAAGCTGCCCTACATCATCTTCACCACCGCCTATAGCCAATACGCGGCCCAGGCTTTCGAGGTGGAGGCGGTAGACTACCTGCTGAAGCCCTTCGACCTCAGCCGCTTCGAGCGCGCCTTAGGGCGAGCCCGGCGCCTGATCAATGCCCAGGCGGCCGCCGGCGGAGTCGAGCTGCAACAGTTGACCTCGCTCCTAGACAAGCACCTCAGCAAGACCAAGCTTATGGTCAAGGTGGGCAGCAGCATCCGCCCTCTCGACCCCGCCGCCATCCTGTACGTGCAATCCGAGGGAGACTACCTGCGCCTCGCGGTGGCCGGTGAGAAGCTGCGCATCCGCGAGCGCATGAAGGATATCGAAGAACAGGTAGCGGGCGCGGGCTTCCTGCGCATCCATCGCTCCCTGCTGGTGAATCTGGAACACGTGCGCGAGATGAAGCCGAAGAAGCACGGCGACTACGAGTTCCTGATGAGTGATGGAGCCCGTTTCAGCTCAGGGGCCACCTACCGGGCCAATGTGCGTCGCATCCTGGAGCAGCGCAGCCACCGTCTCTGAATCTGCTTTCGTCGTGCCAAGGGCGGGGTCTACCGCGTATCCTGCCGTTTTCATGGCCTTTCCTCCGGCCTTGGACAGCGTCCGTGCAGCTTGGAGCGGTTCCCGGGCTCTGGCAGTCTGAACCGCATTCGTCGGCCGACGAGTCCAGATTGGGAGAGGCAGCATGATCCGGGTCCTAGTGGTGGATGACGAGCCCTTGGCGCGCGGCAAGATCCGCGGTTTCCTGGAAGCCCATACCGACTTCGAGATAGCCGCCGAATGCGGCGATGGTCGAGAGGCCCTGAACCAGCTCACGGCACTGCAGCCCGATGCCCTGTTCTTGGACGTGCAGATGCCGCACCTAGACGGCATGCAGATGCTCGGCAAGGCGCGTCTGGCCAAGCCCCCCTATACGGTGATGACTACAGCCTTCGAGGACTATGCGGTGCGTGCCTTCGAGGCCAGTGCCCTCGACTACCTGCTCAAACCCTTCGATCAGCGCCGC
>DASYCJ010000092.1:0-4430 GCA_036500225.1 Gammaproteobacteria bacterium | reverse complement strand
ACGTTGTGCAGGGTCTCGCGGTACAGGCGTTCGCGCACCTGGCGGCTGGTCAGGAACTTGCCGTCCTGGCCGGCGAAGGGCGAGCTGTTGGTCTCGAACATCATGCTGATGGTGGGTTCGTCCACGGTCAGGGACGGCAGCGCCTCTACGTGCTCCGGATCGCAGAGGGTCTCGGAGATGCGCGGCGCCGGGATGCCGGTGAAGGCGATGATGTCGCCGGCCTGGGCCTCGTCCACTTCCACGCGGTTCAGACCGAGGAAACCGAACACCTGCAGCACGCGCTCACGGCGGGTCTTGCCCTCGGCGTCGGTGACGATCACCTGGCTGTTGCGCTTGATCCGGCCGCGGGCGATGCGGCCGATGCCGATGGCGCCCACGTAGCTCGAGTAGTCCATCTGGCTGACCTGGAGCTGGAACGGGCCGTCCAGGTTCACCGGCGGCGGCGGGCAATGCTTGATGATGGTCTCGAACAGCGGCTTCATGTCCGTGCCGGGCTTGTCCGTATCCAGGGTGGCGTAGCCGTGCAGGGCCGAGGCATACACCACCGGGAAATCCAGCTGCTCGTCGGAGGCCCCGAGCTTGTCGAACAGG
The DNA here is from genome assembly GCA_036500225.1 of Gammaproteobacteria bacterium. Taxonomy (GTDB): domain Bacteria; phylum Pseudomonadota; class Gammaproteobacteria; order Natronospirales; family REEB76; genus DASUBN01. The sequence goes on along the minus strand of DASYCJ010000092.1, from coordinate 3,839 downwards.
TCGAAGGTCTGGTCCAGCACCCAATGGGGCCGGGCGCCGTTGCGGTCGATCTTGTTGATGACCACGATGGGCTTCAGGCCGTGGGAGAAGGCCTTCTGGGTGACGAAGCGGGTCTGGGGCATGGGCCCGTCCACTGCGTCCACCACCAGCAGCACGCAGTCCACCATGGAGAGCACGCGCTCCACTTCGCCACCGAAGTCGGCATGGCCGGGGGTGTCCACGATGTTGATGCGGTATTCGGTATTGCCCTGCTTCAGGCGGATGGCGGTGTTCTTCGCCAGGATGGTGATGCCGCGCTCCTTCTCCAGGTCATTGGAGTCCATCACCCGTTCGGTGATGGGGGCACGGGCGTCCAGGGTGCCTGATTGGCGGAGCAAGCAGTCCACGAGAGTGGTCTTGCCATGGTCCACGTGGGCGATGATGGCGATGTTGCGCAGATTTTCGATCACAGGGGGAATCCAGCTGGGAAGGGCTTCGGAAAAACGGCGAATTATACCGGCAAACCCCTCGGAATGAGGGGTCCAGAAAGGCGATTTTTTCAAGCCAGACAAGGGCTTCCGGGCATTGGACAGGGTGGGGTGACTCGCGTAAGCTTTTCCGCCGTTCGGGTCCTGTCAACTTATCTTTGCCGTCGTTTACGGGGATGACCTGCTGATACGCCGGGGGATGCTGACTAAAAGCTTCGAACGAAAAGCGGTCGATCCAAAGTGCCTGTCTTCAATGACGGTCACGGCAGACAGAACCGCAGGTAAGCCCCGGTAGCAGGTCCAAAGCCTTCTGCCGCGGCGTGTTCCCTTTATATCGCAAGAGAGTGTTAATCGTATGACGTCCATTTATGTCGGCAATCTGCCTTTCTCCGCCAATGAAGATGAAATCCGTCAGAAGTTCGAGCAGTTCGGCGCCGTTCACTCGGTGAAGCTGATCTCGGACCGCGAGACCGGCCGCCCGCGCGGCTTCGGCTTTGTCGAGATGGATCAGTCCTCTGCCCAGAACGCGATCCGCGAACTGAATGGCAAGGACATGGGCGGCCGTCCCCTGCGCGTGAACGAAGCGCAGCCCCGTCAGCCCGGTGGTGGCGGCGGTGGCGGTGGCGGCGGTGGTGGCGGCGGCGGTGGCCGCGGCCGCTGGTAAGCAAAAACGCTTACACGCGCCTTTAGCTGAATCCAGCTAAGTAAACCCATGCCTCCGGTCTTAACGGGCCGGAGCATGGGTTTTTTTGTCACCCAAGCCGATGACAACCGTCACTTCCGGGGTGCTGGCCGGCTGCCTATGATTGGCAGCAGATGGGAAAGACGAACCTTGCGGTGACACGGTGGTCTACCACCGTGGACGGGAGCCCTCGAGGTCGACCTGGAACAGCAGGGTCCAAACCAAGATCACTGGGGAGAACTTCACATGAACGCGACCAGTCCCTCCGCCCTCGGCAGCCTGGGCAACATCTTCTTCGAGCCCAAGCGGACCCTGAACGATATCCGCGGCCACAACTCTTGGCTGTGGTATCCCCTGGTGATCGGCATCGTGGCCTTCACCGCCTATACCGTCTGGTATTACCTGACAGTCGATTTCGGCTGGATGGTGGATCAGATGCTCGCCAGCCTGCCGCCTGAGAAAGCCCAAGCAGCCCGCGGCACCATGTCGCGCGGCGTCTACGTCATCAGCTCGGTGGTCGGCATACCGATCGTGGTGCTCGTCATCAACGCGGTACAGGCCCTGTACTTCTTCTTCGTCAGCAAAGTCTCCGGATACGAGGAACAGAGCTTCGCCAGCTGGTTCAGCTTCGTCTGCTGGACCGCTTTCCCATCCGTGCTGGGCGTCGTCGCCAGCGGTGTGATGTACCTGTTCTCCAGCAAGCAGGTGATGAGCACGACCCTAGACGTGACGTCCCTCAACACCTTGCTTTTCCACGTGCCCATGGGTGGCGCCTGGTTCGCCCTGCTGTCGAGCCTACACCTCACCACCATCTGGTCGCTGTGGCTCATGGTCGTCGGCTTCTCGCTTTGGACCAAGCAGACCGCCGGCAAGTCCACTGTGATCGTGCTGGCGCCTTATGTGGTGATCTACGGGTTGTGGATCCTGATCAAACTCATCTGACGGCTGAAGACCCATGACTAAACAACGCAAGATCCTCATCACGCTCGGCGCCATCGTCGTCTTGGCGCTACTGATCATCATCAGCAAGTTCACCAGCCACGGCGGCGGCACCTCGGTGGAGACCGCCCAGGTGGAGGCCCGCACCATCAGGAGCTCGATCCTGGCTTCCGGCGAACTGCAGTACAAGGACCCCGTGGAACTGAAACCCGAGGTCATCGGCAAGATCAGTTCCATACCGGTGGTGGAAGGTCAGCGGGTGCGCAAAGGCCAGGTGGTGTTGCGGCTGGATCCGGAATTGTTCCAGGCCCAGGTCGCTCAGCAGCAAGCAGCGGTGCAGCAAGCCCAGATCGCAATCCAGAGCCAGAAGCTCACGGTGGCGAACCTGCAGCAGCAGTACGCGCGTCAGCAGGCGCTCTTCAAGCAGCACCTAGTGGACGCCAACAGCTTCGACAACCTCAAGAACCAACTGGACCTGGCGGAGACCGAGCTGGATGCACGTCAGCAGGCGCTGCAGATCGCCCAGGCGGAACTGACCCAGTCCGAGCAGAGCCTCAACAAGACCGTGATCGTCTCGCCCCTGGACGGCATGGTCACCAGCCTGCCGGTGAAAGTGGGCGAGACCGTGATCACCGGAACCAACATCGCCGGCGACACCCTCATGGATATCGCCGATCCTTCCGAAGTGCTGGCGGACGTGCAGGTGGATGAAGCGGACATCGCCAACGTGAAGCTAGGCGAAGATGCCAACATCGATGCGGTGTCGTTCCCGGACCGGACCCTGCACGGCAAGGTGCAGTTCGTCGCCTCCTCCGTCACCGACACCTCCAGCCTGACGGCTGCCAGCGCCTCCCAGGGCCGGACTTTCGAGGTGAAGATCGCCATCAGCGACAAGGACGTGGGCGTGCTCAAACCCGGCATGAGCGCCCGCGCCGAGATATTCACCCAGAGCACCCCGGATACCCTCGCGGTCCCGGTGCAGGCGATCCTGTACGAGAACGATCCCTCCTCCAAGAGCCTGGAGCCGACCTCGGGCGCCTATGTATATACGGTGGAAGACGGCAAGGCCAAGAAGACTCCGGTCACCACCGGCGTGTCCAGCGACACGTATCAGGCGGTGACTTCAGGGTTGAAAAAAGGCGACACCGTGGTGAGCGGCTCTTACCAGACCCTGCATCACCTGGCGGACGGCACCTCGGTCACGGCTGCGCCTGCCGCTGCCAGCAAGAGCGACGCCAAGAAGACCCCATGAGCGCGGACACGGTCCTCGAGCTGCATAATGTCACCAAGCGTTACGTGATGGGCGATGCGGTACTGAACGCGCTTGATGGCATAGACCTCGCCATCAAACGCAACGAGTACGCGGCCTTCATCGGCCCATCCGGTTCCGGTAAATCCACGCTCATGAACATCGTGGGCTGCCTGGACAAACCCAGCGGCGGCGAATACATCCTGAACGGCACCCCGGTCGCGGAACTGGACGACAACGCCCTGGCCCGCATCCGCAACCGCGAGATTGGCTTCATCTTCCAGAACTTCAACCTGCTCGGCCGCTCCGACGCCCTGCACAACGTGATGCAGCCTCTCATCTACCGCGGCATCCCCCTGGCGGAACGTCGCCGCATGGCCACGGAGGCGCTCTCACGGGTGGGCCTCGCGGATCGCCTGCATCACCTGCCTAACCAGCTGTCCGGCGGCCAGCGCCAACGCGTGGCCATCGCCCGCGCCCTGGTGGGCAAGCCTTCGATCCT
>DASYCJ010000091.1:0-14557 GCA_036500225.1 Gammaproteobacteria bacterium | reverse complement strand
TCGCGATAGGCATCCGCCAAGAGGAGCTGCCCCGGGCGGCTGCCGAGTTGCGCCGCCTGCTTGTACCAGCTGACGCAGGCTGCCTCGTCCTTCTGCACCCCGTCACCACGGCAGTACATGCTTCCCAGGTTCGTAGCAGCACTCGGTTCACCGGCCTTAGCCGCTTTCTCCAACCAGACGTGGGCCTGCCCGTAGTCCGCCGACGTACCCGTACCCGAAAGGAAGTTATAGCCCGCAACTGATTCGGCTATGGGCAGACCCTGGCTTGCGGCCTGCAGTAGTAGCGCCTGACCGCGCGCTGCGTCTTTCGGTACACCTCTACCGCCATATTCGTAAGCGAAACCCAGCTGCGCCTGTGCCTGGGCATCGCCACCTTCCGCGGCCTTGCCGTACCAATCAGCGGACTCGGCGTAATCCTGGGGCACGCCCTGACCGGAAAAATACATCCCGCCGAGCTCCCGCTCTGCTACAACATCCCCGGTGGCAGCCTTAGCGCTGGTCTCATCGAAGGCCTGCGAGTATTGCTCGGCTGTAGGCGGGCGCGGGCTCGCACAGGCGGCGAGTGACAAGACAACTAACAGTGGCAAGGCAGATCGCATGCTCCTTCCCCCAATCCCTGCTTCATTGCATTCTATGAAACATCGCTCGCGAAGGCACGCCTACAGGGTCGCAGGAAGTAGAGCAACGCAGGAGCAGTTGCCGAGAACGAGGCAGGTTCATGCTCCTGCAAAACCTGCATTTCCACCATCCATGGTGGGCGCGGCCGAGGCGAGTAGGAGGAGCGTACTCTCAATGCGCGTGACCGACTACCAGTTCGAAGGCTCGCCCGTCCCCCACCTCTCGCTATGCATCCTGCTTCGCTCACGGTCCAGGGCGCTTGTCCCTAGCGCCCGCTCGGAGCACGCTCCTCGCCCTCCTGTTCCGGGACACGGACGCCGCCTGCTAAACGTGGGGTCGGGCTTCACAGCCTCAGGCTGTGGTTCTAATAGCGGCCATTTTTGGCTTCGCTGCTACGGCTCCAGTCCTTTCGCTTCTCGGATCTTATCCGTCAATTCCTGTATCAGCGGATGCTGCCCGTAACCCATGCCCAGCTTCGGCATGAACAAGATATCAGAGCCGAAGCGACTGGCTGTGCGCAATCCGATGTGCACGGTAATGCCACGCTGCCAACGCGACTTCTGCCAGACCCGCTCCACATCCTGCAGAGAGACACGGACGGTCCTACCGTAGTCGGTTATAACGAGCGAAGTCCCGTCCAGAGATACTTCCTTGATGGTGTAGGCGAGCCACCAGAAGTACCCTGCACCCAAGACAGGAAGCACAGAGAAAGACCAGGTCCGCAGAGAAGGATCGCTCAACATCGCAAGGGTAGCGAAGACTGGCCAGAGTACCGGCTGCAGGAATTTGAAATACCAGGTCCAACTGGTCGAAAGCTGGCGCATTTATCTCTCTTAAGGAAAAGTCGCTCGCATCGTCAGAACGATGTAGGCAAATAGGAGGAGCGTACCCGTGAACAGCCATCAATACGAGATGGCCGCTTTTAGCCCCCGGAATATGCTTCGTACACAAGAAACCCTGCCAGGCCCAGTCAGTGCCCCGGCTCCCCCTGCCCTGTCCCCAGCTCGATCTTCTGTGAAATGCCCCGCACCGGCATGCGGATGGCCTCGCTTATCCCCGCCAATATCGCAGGCTTATCCTGCGGTTGATATTGATAGAACGTCCTGAACTCATAGGGGCGGCCATCCACGGTGAACTTGAACCAGGAGACGACCACATCATCCCCACCGGTGATCTCGGCAGGGTAGTACTCGCCTTCGTGGGCATTATCGCACCCCACTTGATGCTCGTTGGGATAGCGGTCCACTTCGGGATTGGTGTCGATGAGCAGCTTGTCGCAGAAGTACACGCCGGGAGTCAGCCTGACCGGAGAGCCAAACATACCACCCGTTATAATATGGATTTGCTTGTAGCGGTAGTTGTAATAGACATCGAAACGCTGGAGCACGACTTTGTGCGTAGTGATGGCAGGCAGGTCTTGGGCCAACAGATCGGCGAAGAGCTGGGCCTTGGGAGGGTTGTACTCAGCCTTGGATTCGAAGTGGATGCCATAGCGGCACCCGTAGTCGTTGCCCTCACCTATGAGCACGCCAGGATAGTCATCGCCCGGCGACTGGTCCTCGACATACTGCTGCGCAGGCGCCGCAAGTCAGTCATGGAAATCGGCTTGTTCAGGGTGCTACAGCCGCCAAGTCCCAGCAGACTCACTGCCAGGAGACCCCATGATAAGCGCATGCTCTTGTTCCCTGCTGAATTCCGATCCCGAGAAAGGATCGGCCACTCACATATTACGTCTGTACTCGCCGCCCACTTCATAGAGGGCGTGCGATATCTGCCCCAGCGAACTGAACTTCACTGCTTCCATCAATGACTCGAACACGTTCTTGCGGTCCCGCGCGGTCTTCTGCAGGGATTTCAGGCTCTCGGTGCCCCGGTCATTGCGGGCCTTCTGGTAGGTGGCGACGTTGTCGATCTGAGCTTGTTTCTCGCCCTCGGTCGAACGGATGAGTTCGATGGTGGTGACGATGTCGCCGCCGTGGTCACGGGGCAGATATGTGTTCACGCCGATCAAGGGTAGTGAACCATCATGCTTCTTGTGTTCGTAATAGAGGCTCTCTTCCTGGATCTTGCCGCGCTGGTACATGGTATCCATGGCGCCCAAGACGCCGCCGCGCTCGGAGATGGCTTCGAACTCCTTATAGACCGCTTCTTCGACGATATCCGTTAGCTGCTCGACCACGAAGCTGCCCTGCCAGGGGTTCTCGTTGAAGTTGAGGCCGAGCTCGCGGTTGATGATGAGCTGGATGGCCACGGCCCGGCGCACGCTCTCTTCCGTGGGCGTGGTGATGGCTTCGTCATAGGCATTGGTGTGCAGGCTGTTACAGTTATCGAATAAGGCATACAGCGCTTGCAGCGTGGTGCGGATGTCGTTGAACTGGATCTCTTGGGCGTGGAGCGAACGGCCGGAGGTCTGGATGTGGTACTTGAGCATCTGGCTGCGGGGTGAGGCGCCGTAACGCTCACGCATGGCCCGGGCCCAGATGCGGCGCGCGACCCGGCCGATGACGGTGTATTCCGGGTCCATGCCGTTGCTGAAGAAGAAGCTCAAGTTTGGCGCGAAGTCATCCACCTTCATGCCGCGAGCGAGGTAGTACTCGACGAGGGTGAAGCCATTGGACAGTGTAAAGGCCAACTGCGAGATGGGATTCGCCCCTGCTTCCGCGATGTGATATCCGGAGATGGAGACGGAATAGAAGTTCCGCACCTTCTTCTCGACGAAGTACTGCTGGATATCACCCATCATGCGCAGGGCGAATTCCGTGGAGAAGATGCAGGTGTTCTGGGCTTGGTCTTCCTTGAGGATGTCCGCCTGCACGGTGCCGCGGGCGGTGCTGAGCACGTGGGCTTTGATCTTGGCGTAGGTCTCGGCATCCACGAGCTCATCGCCGGTTACCCCTAATAGCGCCAGGCCCAGGCCGTTGCTGTCCGGCGGCAGCTCTCCGCGATATTCGGGGCGCTTCTTACCTTTATATATGTCCGCGATCTTCTTCTCGGCGGCTGCCCACCGCTGGGGGTCTGCCTTGAGGTGTTTCTCCACCTGCTGGTCGATGGCGGTATTCATGAACATGGCCAGGAGCATGGGCGCGGGGCCATTGATGGTCATGGACACGGATGTGCCGGGATCGCAGAGGTCGAAGCCGGAATAGAGCTTCTTCATGTCATCCAGCGTCGCGATGCTGACGCCGGAGTTGCCCACCTTGCCGTAGATATCCGGTCGCGTGGCCGGGTCTTCGCCATACAGGGTCACAGAGTCGAAGGCGGTGGAAAGGCGCGCGCCCTTCTGGCCGTGGCTCAAGTAATGGAAGCGACGGTTGGTGCGTTCCGGGGTGCCCTCGCCCGCAAACATGCGGGTCGGGTCTTCGCCCGTCCTTCTATATGGATAGACACCGCCGGTGTAGGGGTAGTACCCCGGCAGGTTCTCTTTCATGAGGAAGCGCAGCAGTTCCGACCAGCCGAGATGCCGGGGGGCGGCGATCTTGGGGATCTTCTGGTGCGACAGGGACTCGACGTAGTTGTTGCCCTCGATCACCTTGCCGCGCACTTCATAGGTGTAGTGCTCATCGGTGACGGCTTTGAGCCTGTGGGGCCACTCGCGGAGCAGGTCCAGGGCTTCCGAGGACAGGCCCTTCACGGCCTCCTGGTAACGCTGGCGGAGCAGCGTGAGGCTGCGGTCGGCGCCGGCATCGAGATCCTCACTCTTATATAGAGAGAGGGCTTCCGGGAGCTTGGGGTCGGCAAGCTCTTTCAGGGACTGGTAGAGGTGCTGGGCGCGGCCGGCGGCCTCTGCCTGGCGATCGATACCGCCATTGATGCCACGGCCCTGTTCGGCTATCTCGGCCAGGTACCGGACCCGGGGGCCGGGGATGAGCACCGTGGCGCGGGGTTCCTTGAGGCTGGTGTCCACCTCGGGCGTCCACTTGGCTTCGGTGAGCTTCAACTTGTCCCGCAAGAGGCGGCACAGGTTCACGAACATCCAGGTGACGCCCGGGTCGTTGAACTGGCTGGCGATGGTGGGATACACCGGCACCTCTTCGTCCTTCATCTTGAAGGCGGTGCGGTTGCGCTTCCACTGCTTGCGCACGTCCCTGAGCGCGTCTTCCGCGCCGCGCCTATCGAACTTGTTCAGCACGATGAGCTCGGCGAAGTCGATCATGTCGATCTTCTCCAGCTGGCTCGCGGCGCCGTAGTCGCTGGTCATGACGTAGACCGGGAAATCCACGAGGTCGACGATCTCGGAGTCGGATTGGCCGATGCCGGCGGTCTCGACGATGACCAGGTCATAACCCTGACCGCGCAGGAAGGCCACGCAGTCATGCAGCATCTCGTTCACGGAGGCGTTCTGGCGACGGGTGGCCATGGAACGCATGAACACACGCTTGGAACGCAGCGCATTCATGCGGATGCGGTCGCCCAGGAGCGCGCCGCCGCTGCGGCGACGGGTCGGGTCTACCGCCAAGACAGCGATGCGCATGTCCGGGAAGGCGTGCAGGAAACGGAGCAGGAGCTCATCCACCACGGAGGACTTGCCGGCGCCGCCGGTGCCGGTGAGGCCGATGACCGGGGTCTTCTTGCCGGCCAGTTCCCATTCCTTGCGCAGTTTGGCGAGTTCCGCCTCCGCGAGCGTGCCCTCTTCGATATTGGAGAGCATCTTGCCGACGGAGATCTCGTCATCCAACGTGACCTTCGTGGGACGCTCGGTACCACGACGGTGCTCCGTGGTGCGCTTGACCACGTCCTGGATCATCTCGACGAGACCCATATGCATGCCGTCGTTGGGGTGATAGATGCGCTCTACGCCATAGGCATGGAGTTCTGCGATCTCTTCGGGCGTGATGGTGCCGCCGCCTCCGCCGAACACGCGGATGTGGCCCGCGCCACGCTCCTTCAGCATGTCCACCATGTATTTGAAGTACTCCATGTGGCCGCCCTGGTAGGAGCTGATGGCTATGGCATCCGCGTCCTCCTGCAGGGCTGCCCGCACCACGTCTTCCACCGCCCGGTTATGGCCGAGATGGATCACTTCCGCGCCCTGGCTTTGGATCAGCCGGCGCATGATGTTGATGGCGGCGTCGTGGCCATCAAATAAGGATGCTGCCGTGACGAACCGCAGAGGGGTCTGCTCCGAAGCGAGGCCGGCCTCGATCTTCCGCGATGTAGTGCTCATCAGGGGTGTGCCTTAAAAAAGGGTCGGGACGCAGAGACTTATATATAGACCATCCATTATACCGGCCGGAGCTGGGCCAGGCCGACGATACGAAAGCAGCCGAAAGCCCCGCGCCACAGGGACGTGGCGCGCGTCCGCCGAAGGCCGGACAGAGCCCGGTCCGGTCCCGTACCGGACCGGGAGAGTTGGAAAAGGCAGGAGGCCTTTTCCAGATAGGGACAGGTACCTCTCACATCAAATATCCACTGCCTCATCCAGCGATGCGAGGGTATAATCCGCCCGCCCCAGGGACCCCGGGGCAGATTTTTTATAGTGGTCGGGAATTTACCGGGGTTTTCCCCCGGTCGTCTCAAGTAACCCGGCCCGCCACATCCCGTTCATCAGCACAGTTCGGAGGATTCCATGGAGATTTTCGCCACCCTCGAGAAGATGGGGCACGAGCAGGTCGTGTTCTTCCAGCACAAGGAATCCGGCCTCAAGGCCATCGTGGCAGTGCACAACACCGTACTCGGCCCCGCCCTCGGCGGCTGTCGCATGTGGCCCTACAAGAACGATGACGAGGCAATCACGGACGTGCTGCGCCTCTCCCGCGGCATGACCTACAAGGCTGCGGTCTCGGGCCTGAACTTAGGCGGCGGCAAGGCAGTGATCATCGGCGATCCCTCCCAGAAATCCGAGGCACTGTTCCGCGCCTTCGGTCGTTTCGTGCAGTCACTCGGCGGCCGCTACATCACCGCCGAGGACGTGAACACCAGCATCGCCGACATGGACCACATCTTCATGGAGACGGACTACGTGACGGGCGTGCACCCGGTCCACGGCGGCAGCGGTGACCCCTCGCCCTTCACCGCGTTCGGCACCATCCAGGGCATCAAGGCCTGCTTGCAGAAGAAGTACGGCCACACGGACCTGGCAAAGTTGAGCTACGCGGTACAGGGCCTGGGCCACGTGGGCTTCCATGTGGTGAAGCACCTGCGCGACGCAGGCGCCAAGGTGTTCGTGACCGACATGCACAAGGACCGCATCGATGAGTGCGTGAAGCTCGGCGCGGAAGCCGTGTCCATGGACGACATCTACAAGGTGGACGCCAAGGTCTACGTGCCCTGCGCGCTCGGCGCGACGGTGAACGAGAAGACTATCCCGCAGTTCAAGTTCGAGATCATCGCTGGTGCCGCCAACAACCAGCTGGCCACCAACGAATGCGGCGACGTGATCCACAAGAAGGGCATCCTCTACGCCCCGGATTACGCCATCAACGCCGGCGGCCTGATGAACGTGTCCATCGAGTTGCAGGGTTACGACCGGGAGCGGGCCAACCGCATGGTCACGGGCATCTACGACATCATGGGCAACATCTTCAAGGTGGCGGAGCGGGACAACATCCCCACCTACCTGGCGGCAGACCGTCTGGCGGAGGAGCGCATCGCCTCCATCGGCCGGGTGAAGATGCCTACCGTGAACCAGTCCTACGATCGGCACTTCTCGGGTCGTCGTAGCGCCAAGCACTGAGACTGAGAGCCTGCCCGCGCCAGCTCTGGCGCGGGCAGGTTCGGTTACACCCCCGTAACCGGGTTACACTATCTATCTATATATAGAGATATCCATGGATAGAGCCGTGAACAACGCCGGGACCCGCATCAACGAAGAGCTAGATCTCTTACGGGAGACCGTGCGCCGTTTCGCCGAGGCCGAGATCGCGCCCCGGGCCGCGGAGATGGACGAGAAGAACGAGTTCCCGGCGGACCTGTGGCGCAAGTTCGGTGAGCTGGGGCTCCTGGGCGTGACGGTGCCCGCGGAGTACGGCGGCTCGGGCATGAGCTATCTGGCCCACGTGATCGCCATGGAAGAGATCTCCCGCGCCTCCGCTTCGGTGGGCCTCTCCTACGCCGCCCACTCGAACCTCTGCATCAACAACCTCTATCTCAACGGCAACGAAGCCCAGCGCAAGAAGTTCCTGCCCAAGCTTTGCTCCGGCGAGTGGGTGGGTGCCTTGGCCATGTCTGAGCCGGGCGCCGGTTCCGATGTGGTGGGCTCCATGAGCTGCCACGCCGAGAAGAAGGGTGACCACTGGGTCGCCAACGGCAACAAGATGTGGATCACCAACGGTCCGGATGCGGACGTGCTGATCGTCTACATGCGCACCGCTGGCAAGGAAGCGGGCTCCAAATGCATGAGCGCCTTCATCGTGGAGAAGACCTTCAAGGGCTTCAGCACGGCGCAGAAGCTGGACAAGCTCGGCATGCGCGGCTCCCACACCTGCGAGCTGGTGTTCCAGGATTGCCATATCCCCGAGGCGAACCTCTTGGGCGAGGCCAATGGCGGCGTCTATATATTGATGCGCGGCCTGGATTCGGAGCGGCTGGTGCTCTCGGGCGGCCCCATCGGCATAATGCAGGCGGCCATGGACGTGGTGCTGCCCTACGTGCGCGAGCGCAAGCAGTTCGGCAAGCCCATCGGCGAGTTCGAGATGATGCAGGCCAAGATCGCGGACATGTTCGTGGCCCTGCAGAGCTCGCGGGCGCTCACCTACCGGGTCTGCGAGCGCTTCGATTGCGGCGAACCCACCCGCACCGAGGCTGCGGCCTCCCTACTCTTCTCTTCGGAGAACGCGGTGAAGGTGGCCCTGGAAGCCATTCAGAGCCTGGGCGGTAACGGCTATATCAACGAGTACCCGACGGGCAGACTGCTCCGCGATGCCAAGCTGTATGACATCGGCGCGGGGACGAATGAGATACGTCGCATGCTGATCGGTCGCGAGCTATTCCACAGCGGTTGAGAGCTACTGCCTCATTGAAGAACCGCTTCCCGGTCCCCATTCAAGGAGCCCGTGAACCAATTCACGGCAGGTATTGTCCCTAGTTCTGTAAACTTCTCTTAAATCAGACCTCTTTTGGAGTCTTCCATGGCCGATTCCGTCGTCATCGTCGCTGCCCGTCGCACCGCCATCGGTTCCTTCCAGGGCCAGTTCTCCAGCGTGAGCGCCACCCAGCTGGGCTCCGCCGCCATCGAGGCCGCGGTGGTCGACGCGGGCGTGCAGAAGGAGCAGCTCTCCGAAGTGATCATGGGCTGCGTGCTGCCGGCGGGCTTAGGGCAAGCGCCTGCGCGCCAGGCATCCTTAGGCGCGGGACTCCCGAAGTCCGTGCCCTGCACCACCATCAATAAGGTCTGCGGCTCGGGCATGAAGGCGGTGATGCTGGCCCATGACCTGATCTTGGCGGGCTCCGCCAACATCGTGGTGGCGGGCGGCATGGAATCCATGACCAACGCACCGTATCTCATCCCCGGCGCCCGCGCGGGCCTGCGCATGGGCCACAGCAAGCTCATCGACCATATGTTCTTCGACGGCCTGCAGAACCCCTACGACGGCGAGATGATGGGCGCCTTCGGTGAACTCTGCGCCGACAAGTACAAGTTCGGCCGCACCGAGCAGGATAACTTCGCCATCGAGTCCGTGAAGCGCGCGCAGTTGGCGCTGGCCAACGGCCTGTTCAAGGCAGAGACCGCGCCGGTGATGGTGAAATCCCGCAAGGGCGATTACCTCGTGGACAAGGACGAGGAGCCGGTGAAGTGCGACATCAAGAAGATCCCGACCTTGAAGCCCGCGTTCAAGAAGGAAGGCGGCAGCGTGACTGCGGCCACCTCCTCTTCTATCTCCGACGGCGCTGCGGCTCTGGTGCTGATGAGCGCCAAGGAAGCGAAGGAGCAGAACTCCGCACCCCTGGCCCGCATCGTCGGCCACGCCACTTTCGCCCATGACCCGGCCTGGTTCACCACCGCGCCGGTGGGCGCCATGACCAAGCTCCTGAAGCAGGTGGGCTGGTCCGTGAAGGACGTGGACCTCTTCGAGGTGAATGAGGCCTTCGCCGTGGTGACCATGGCGGCCATGACCGAGCTTAAGATCGACCATTCCAAGATGAACGTGCACGGCGGCGCCTGCGCCCTCGGCCACCCCATCGGTGCTTCCGGTGCGCGCATCCTGGTGACACTGATCCATGCGCTTAAGGCGCGTGGCGGGAAACGTGGTGTTGCCTCTTTGTGCATCGGCGGCGGCGAAGCTACCGCTATTGCAGTGGAAATAATCTGATAAAGATCACGACAATCTCCGGCAGCGTCCGGAGAGATTCGACCAATACCGCATTTCTGCGCGCCGCCTGTGAAGCGGCGCCGCAGGATGTGACGCTCACGCTCTATGAAGACATGGGCGCCCTGCCTATCTTTAGTCCCGATCACACCGATCCATTGCCTCCCGGCCCTGCTGCATTGCGCCAGGTGCTGCAAGCCTGCGACGGCATCATCATCTCTGCACCCGAATATGCCCACGGTGTACCGGGCGGGCTCAAGAACCTTTTGGACTGGGTGGTGGGCTGGGGCGAGCTCGCCGAGACTCCGGTGGCGCTGTGGCATGCCTCGGTCTACGGCGAATATGCCAAAACGGCGCTAGCGGAGATTTTGAAGACCATGTCCATGCGTATCGTCCCCGAGGCGGCACTGACGCTGCATCTGCGCGGCAAGAAGCCGGCGGAGATGGCACCGATCCTGGCGGCAGCCGAGACACGGGATACGCTGCGTAACACGCTCACGGTCTTCGCGGGTTCCATCCAGGCGAGGCCACGCCCCGTCATCCGCTAAGTTCACGCTATACTCATCCCGTCATACACGGGGATGGGGCCATGAAGAAATTCCTGCTGATATTCGCACTTGCTCTCAGTCTCTCCAGCTGTGCCGCCTACGGCCCCGGCGAGGACGACTACGGCCGCATCCTGCAGGGCACGGGCGAAGATGTGCTCCAGGCCGCCCGCAGCTACATGGATGAGACCACCCGGGTGCCCAATAGCCTCAACGACCTGATCCCCAGGTACCTGAAGGCCCTGCCCACCGACCCGAACATCCAATATGACCGCAAGACCAGCACCTTGTACTTCGTCTATCGACAGAAGGGCACCGGTGGCTACGATGTGACCTGCCACGCCCTCCTGGGCCAGTTGCAGTGGGTGTGCGTCTGATCATCTCTCGATGGATGTGGAGATCCGAAGCTCGGGAATAGATCGTCTGGGAGTATTTGCGCTCCGATCCTTCAAGGTCAGGGAAGTAGTGCTCCGATGGGATACCTCGCACCGGGTTCCGGCGACGCAAGTAGCCGAGCATAAGGGCCGTCCCGACCTACATCTGCATCCCGATCACACCGGCTCCTTCTTCGTGGTCCAGTCCCCCGAGTGCTATGTCAACCATTCCTGTGCCCACAACACGGAAGTGAAGGATTTCATGGACGTAGCGGTGCGTGACATCGCCGAGGGCGAAGAGATCACCAGCAACTACGAGATGGATGGCGCTGGGTTGTCTTTCGCCTGCCACTGCGGTGTACCGGGGTGCCATGGCATGATCGGGGCACCTAAGGGCTGACCCTAAGATAGGCGCAGCAAGGAGCGCCATTTGGGGAGACGCGCCTGCATCGGCCATAATAGGGCCACAAGAAGCGGGAGCCTTTAGCGCATGCCGATCCTGAAGTCCGCCCTGGACCGCAATTCCAAGGAATTCCTCGCCAACCGCGACCACATGCAGAAGCTGGTGGCGGACCTGCGCGCCCAACAGGCCAAGACCGCCCTCGGCGGCGATGAGAAGGCCCGCAAGAAACATACGGACCGCGGCAAGCTCTTGCCTCGCGAGCGCATCGAGGCGCTCTTGGATCGGGGCTCGCCTTTCCTGGAGCTCTCGGCCCTCGCTGCTCACGGCATGTACGAGGGCGATGCCCCCTGCGCCGGGATCGTGACTGGCATCGGCCGCGTGCACGGACGTGAGGTGCTGGTGGTTGCCAACGACGCCACCGTGAAGGGCGGTACCTATTACCCCATCACCGTGAAGAAGCATCTGCGTGCCCAGGAAGTGGCGCTGGAGAACCGGCTGCCCTGCATCTATCTCGTCGATTCCGGCGGCGCCTTCCTGCCTCTGCAGGACGAGGTGTTCCCAGACAAGGAACACTTCGGCCGCATCTTCTATAACCAGGCGCGGCTCTCTCGCGAGCGCATCCCGCAGATCGCGGTGGTCATGGGCTCCTGCACCGCCGGCGGTGCTTACGTGCCCGCCATGTGCGATGAGGCTATCATCGTGCGCAATCAGGGCACCATCTTCTTAGGGGGGCCGCCGCTGGTGAAGGCCGCCACCGGTGAAGTGGTGGATGCGGAGACCTTGGGCGGCGGCGAAGTGCACAGCAAGATATCCGGCGTGACGGATCACTTGGCGGACGACGATGCTCACGCGCTGCAGATGGCCCGGGACATTCTGGGTCACATGAATTACGTGAAGCCTTCTTGGCTCGCGCAGCGCGAGCCCGCCGAACCGCGCTTTCCTGCCGATGAACTATATGGCGTGGTGCCGCAGGAGACGCGCTTCCCTTACGACGTGCATGAAGTCATCGCGCGCCTGGTAGATGGCTCCGAGTTCCAGGAGTTCAAGGCGGAGTACGGCAAGACCTTGGTGACGGGCTTCGCTCATCTCTACGGCAAGCCGGTGGGCATCATCGCCAATAACGGCATCCTCTTCTCCGAGTCCGCCCAGAAGGGCGCGCATTTTATCGAGCTCTGCGAGCAGCGCCGCCTGCCGTTGGTGTTCCTGCAGAACATCACTGGCTTCATGGTGGGCAAGAAATACGAGCACGGCGGTATCGCCAAAGACGGGGCCAAGATGGTGACGGCGGTGGCCTGCACCACGGTGCCGAAGTTCACGGTGGTGATAGGCGGCAGCTTCGGCGCGGGCAACTACGCCATGTGCGGCCGCGCCTACGGCGGGCGCTTCCTGTGGATGTGGCCCAACGCGCGCATCTCGGTGATGGGCGGCGAGCAGGCTGCTTCGGTACTCGCTACCGTGAAGCGCGACGGTATCGAATTGAAAGGCGGCAAATGGAGCAAGGACGAGGAAGACAGTTTCAAGAAGCCCATCCGCGACCAATACGAGAACCAGGGCCACCCCTACTACGCCACCGCGCGGCTCTGGGATGACGGCATCATCGATCCCGCTGACACCCGCCGGGTGTTGGGACTGGCCTTAGCCACCGCCGAGAACGCGCCGCTGGAACAGGGCGGCAGGTTCGGCGTGTTCAGGATGTGAGATGAAGCTGGCAGCTCCCATAGTCGGGTGGATACGGAAGCCGCTGACCATGCAGGAACGAGGCATGCAGGCGACCGTTGGAACCATGCTGGGCTTCGTCGTGGGCGCCTTAATGTCAATAGCGATGGGAAGTCCTAATGCCAAGCCGCACTGGTTGTTTTTGGATGCGGTGATGGGCGCAATCTTGGGTGGCTTTGCCGGATGCCTTGCACCTCGGTGGCTTGCTGCGCCGGTGCGGATCCTCCTCGGCCTGATGACCGGTGTGTGAGGGGATAACTTTGGACACACGCTTACGCCACGCCTATTTTGGTCTGATAGCCGGCTTTGTGACTGGCCTATTGCCAGCCTTGCTCTTGCTCTCATCTGGTTCTTGGGTTTGGGCGCTCTATGTCATCGGTGGTTTCATGCTGGTGGAAGCGTCAGTTGGATTCCTTTTACCTAAAAAAGCAACCAACTTTTTCATCGATCTAATGGTGGGCTTTTTCGAGAACGCGAACATATGACCACTACTGCATCACCCACTGCTAACCCGAAGGCGCCCAGCTTCGACCACCGGGTGGCCTTCGCCTGTCTGGGCATAGCCTGCGGCCTGGTGATGGGTCTGCTGCTATGGTGCTTCGACCTCGTGGCCGGCACGCATTTCCCGGTGGTCTCGATGACCGTGGGCCTGATGGCCGTCGAGGGGATGATCGGGTTCCTGGTGGCACAGCGTGACAAGGGCAAGTTCCAGGGTCTGTTGACCTTCATCGTCGCCTTCTTCTTCGTACCCTGACCGGAGCCACGGCCATGACCGACAGCGTCCTGCTCCACACCGACTCCCGCGGCGTCGCCACTCTCACGCTGAACCGGCCTGAGAAGCACAACGCCTTCGACGACGCCATGATCGCGGACATGACCGCGAAACTTAAGAAACTGGACAGCGACGACGCCATCCGCGTGGTGGTGCTCACGGCCAGCGGGCGCACCTTCTGCGCCGGCGGTGACGTGAACTGGATGCGGTCCATGGCCAAGTTCGGTGAGCGGGAGAACATGGAGGACTCCATGAAGCTCGCGGAGCTCATGGACGTGCTGGACAGCCTGTCCAAGCCCACCCTGGTGAAGGTGCAGGGCCCAGCCTATGGCGGCGGCGTGGGCTTGGTGGCCTGCTGCGACATCGCCATCGCCTCGGACCACGCCAAGTTCGCATTGACGGAAGTGCGCTTGGGCCTGGTGCCCTCGGTGATCTCCCCCTATGTGATCGGCGCCATCGGTGACCGCGAAGCGCGTCGCTTCTTCCTCACCGCCGAACCCATCGATGCCAAGCAAGCCCACCATATCGGCCTGGTGCACGAGGTGGTGACCACGGACATCCTGGAAGAGACCATCGACATGCTGGTGACGGCGCTGCTCAAGGGTGGCCCCAAGGCATTGCTGGCCGCAAAGGCTCTCATAGCGGATCAGACCAAGACGGATCACCAGGCTCTCAAGAAGAAGACCGCGAAACTCATCGCCGAGTTACGTGTCTCGGAGGAAGGCCAGGAAGGCCTTACTGCCTTCTTGGAGAAGCGACCGCCGAGATGGATCAAGAAGGATTCCCATGATTGACCATATCGGTTTTCCGGTCTCGGATATCAAGCGCAGCATCGCTTTCTATAAGCAGGCGCTGACGCCCTTGGGTATGACGCTCATCGCGGA
>DASYCJ010000090.1:0-3684 GCA_036500225.1 Gammaproteobacteria bacterium | reverse complement strand
ATTTTGTCTCTACTCATCCCTAAACTTCACCGCCGCATGCGTCCCATCGCAGAACGGCTTGTTCTGGCTCTGCCCGCATCGGCACAGCGTCACCTGGTTGCGCACCTCGTACTGGAAGCCATCCGCTGACTCCACCGGGATTCGACCCCGCAGCCAGATGGGACCGCTACACTCCTGGGCCGGGTCCTCGATCAGGCCTATGGACACCGGCAACTCCGGCTCGATGGCCTTCTCGGTCTTCTTATCCCATGCCACGAGACGCCCCGACGGGCATTCGCCGGCCTGGCGCAGGAAGTTCCTCTTCACCTCGGGATTGTGGGTGTGCCCCACCTGATTCCAGATCTGGCCGTGGGTATCGCAGAAGCGCGCGAAGGCGCAGAGGCCCTGCGCATCCGTGAGAACATACTCCGGCCCTTCCATGGCTTCGGCCTGTTTCAGATAGGGTTCGCGGCTCGCAGTTTCGGTGCCGTCGAAATGATGCTTGAGGTGGGAGCCGTCGCAGAAAGGCTTGGTACGGGACTGGCCGCAGCGGCAGAGGGAGTAGCTGTCTTCCACCCCGTAGCTCTTGCCCTGCTCCCAGGTCTCGGAACCGCCTTCCCCATCGGAGCCGATGGTCTGCTTGGCCAGGGGCGGTCCGCCCATGACGAGGTAGGGGCCATCTCCCGAGACGATTACGCGTACCTGATGCTTGGTCTTGTTCTCCGACATCGTAGCGCTCCCAGAGAGATGGATACCCTGTCGAAATCATGCACCTAATCCTTGAGGTGCGCACCTGCATAGCCACGGAAGTGACCGCGGCCCTTCATAAGAATCGCAGAATCACTTCCCAGGCAGAGTGTCCCAACAATTTCGCGTGCCCCATATCTCCATCTTTTCGAGGTTTGCTTGCTGGCTAACAAGCGCTGATGCATAACTGTTTAATGACGCGATCACCCGGCACGCATCAGGCGAGAATTCCACTGAGCCCTTGAGATCCGACCCTTGTTTGACTTCTGCGTATTGATAATTCACTCGCCCAGTATCCTGATCAAGATCTATAGCTATCGTGACAGCGAAAATAGAAGCTTCGGGGAGCTCAAACTCGATCCAATATTTATTCGGGTCCTCCCCGAAAATCGTACCGTCATGACTGGTCTCTTTAAACCCAAGTTGATGGATCTTGTCGACCATACCGGTATAGACAGCGACTGCGCTTTTGGGTGTGGCAACTTTTATGTCTGCTCCACCTTGAGGGATCGGGAAGTGATCGGCAAGTATGCAGCTGGCAGACGCCAAGCACAGCGCTACTATCAAAATCAGCCTTGCAGGCTTCATTCTGATCGCAGATTGATGCATGGTCTTGTTCTCCGACATTGCGGCGCTCCCGGCGTGATGACTACTCCGCCGAAATCATGCGCCAAATCCCCCTAGCGCGCACCACCCCCAGACGATGTTCTAACCCAGCATCGAACTGATATCCGAAGCGCCCGTGGGATAGGCGAACACGGTGTCCTTCAACTCCTTCGACGTATGCCCATGGCGGATGGCGAAGGCGAAGACGTTGATCACTTCGTCCACATGCGGACCCACCAGATGGGCACCCAGGATCTTGTCGGTCCGGTCCTGGATCAGGATCTTGTAGCCGTACACGGACTCAACTTCCTGTTTGGCGGTGAACCAATCTGATGCCTGCTTGGACTTCACCTTGAACTTTTTACCCTGCTTATCTGCTTCCCTCTCGCTCAGGCCCACCGAGGCGATGGGCGGGATGGTGAAGGCCACGCTGGGCACAGCGGTGTAATCGGGTTTTTGCTTGTTGCCCTTAAGGAGATTGGTGACCAACACCTCCGCATCCAGGCTCGCCACGGGCGTGAGAGGTGGCCCTGCCTGGGCTGCGTCGCCGGCAGCATAGACGGAGCGATTGGACACGCTCTGTAGATAGCCATTCAGCTTGAGCTTGCCCTTCTCCAGGGCGATGCCGGCTGCATCCAGGTCCAACGGCCCGAAGTCAGGTTTGCGTCCGGCAGCATGCACCACCAGATCCGCATCGAAGCTGAGTTTCTTGCCGCCGGAGGAAGCCTGCACTCTATATGCGCTCCCCACCTTCTCGATGGACTCCACCGAGGTACCGGTGCGGACGTCGATGCCCATACTCTCGAACGACTCCATCAACCAATCCACCAGCTCTGGTTCGAACTGGGTGAGCATGCGTTTGCCATGCTGCAGGACCGTCACGGCGGCGCCGGCACGCGCGGCGATGTGGGAGAACTCGGCGGCGATGTAGCCGCCGCCCACCATCAGGATACGTCTGGGCAGGGTCTCCAGAGCCATGAAGCTCTGGTTATCGACCAGGTGCTCTTCGCCGGGGATACCGAGCTTGACGGGCTCCGCTCCGGAGGCCAGCACGATGTAGTTGGCCTGGATGGCCTGGCCATCCGCCTCCAGGGAGTCCTTGCCGGTGAACCTGGCCCAGCCGTGATAGGCATCGATGCCCTTGTCGCGGAAACTCTTCTCCTTCTCTTCAGAGACGGGGTCCGTGAAGCTGCGTTTGAAAGCCATGAGTGTCCGCCAATCGATGCGCGAGTCACCGGTGATGCCGTGGCCCTGCATGCGCTGGGCATAGTCGAAGGCGACGGTGCCGGAGCGCAGCACTTTCTTGGGATCGCAGCCCCGCAGCTGGCAGGTGCCACCGAAGGGACGGTGATCCACGATGGCCACCTTCCACTTGGCGGCGCATATCTGGGTGGCGATGAAACCCGCAGCGGCGCCGGTACCGATGACCAATAGATCGTAGTGTTTGGCGGTCATAGGCCCATGAATATAGGCCGAGGATCGCCATTTTACCGAGCGAGCACGGGCCGCCGTGCCAAACAAAGCCCGCCTACGCGGGCTTCATCGCCCTCAGAAGCTGATCTCCCCCATCTTGCCGTTCTGATAGTCCTTGATAGCCTGATGGATCTCTTCTTCTGTGTTCATGACGAAGGGCCCGTACCGGACCACCGGCTCGTTGAGGGGCACGCCGGCCAAGAGCAACAGCTCCAGGGCCTCGGCCCCGCTATTCTTGATCTGCACGCCTACCCCGTCATTGCCGAAGATG
Source organism: Gammaproteobacteria bacterium (assembly GCA_036500225.1). GTDB lineage: Bacteria > Pseudomonadota > Gammaproteobacteria > Natronospirales > REEB76 > DASUBN01. The sequence goes on along the minus strand of DASYCJ010000090.1, from coordinate 608 downwards.
ACCATCTGATGGGCATCAGCCTTCTTGGGCTCAGCGCCGAATTCGCCCTCACCCGCCACCACATAGGTGAAGGCGTTGTAGTTCGCAGGCAGGGCTTGGTGGATCTCGCCGCCCGACTGTAGGGTCATGTGCAGGAAAGCGATGGGTGTGCGGGTATCTATCGCCGCGCTCTTGCCCAGTGACTCGCCCGCCACGATCTTCACCTTCACCTTGCCATCGGCGCTCACAACCACCGGGATGCTGCTGTCCGGCAGTTCCTGGTAACGGGGCTTCATGAGCTTGTCCTTGCGGGGCAGGTTCACCCAGATCTGGAAGCCGTGCATCTTGCCACCCGCCGCGCGGAAGACTTCTTCCGGCATCTCGGAGTGCACCACGCCGCTACCGGCGGTCATCCACTGCACGTCGCCCGCGCCCAGGGCTCCGGCGTGGCCGTGGGAATCCTTGTGCTGCATCTTGCCATCCAGCATGTAGGTCACGGTCTCGAAACCGCGATGCGGATGGTCCGGCGCGCCGACGGCTTCGCCCGGCGCGTAATTCACGGGGCCCATCTCGTCCAGCAGCAGGAAGGGATCGAAGTCCATGAGCATCTGGGTCGGGAACGGGCGATG
>DASYCJ010000089.1:0-23456 GCA_036500225.1 Gammaproteobacteria bacterium | reverse complement strand
GATCTGCGGGTTCACCCCCGGCCGTGGTCGCGTGAATGATTAGGCGAGGATGATGAAAGGGGCCAGGAGTATCAGATACACGGCCGCGGCCGTGACTACAGGCAGCAGATAGGCTTGCATGGGATCCTCTTACGGCTAGGTGAGCTGTCGGCAGCTCAGAGCCGGTCCAGCGGTATCTTGAGATAGACCGCGCCATCGGCTTCGGGTTCCGGGAAGTTGCCGGCACGGATATTCACCTGGATGGCAGGCAAGAGTAGCGCCGGCACCGGCAGGGTCGCATCCCGCCCCTGGCGCAGCTTGATGAAGTCTTCCCGCGATACCCCGTCCTTCACGTGGATGTTGCTCAGCCGCTGCTCGTCTACCGTGGTCTGGTTGCGGTGTTCGCGGCCGCCGGGGGCATAGTCGTGGCACATGAAGAGCCGAGTGGCACCCGGCAGGTCCAACAACCGGCGCACCGAGTCATACAGCTTGCCGGCGTCCCCGCCGGGAAAGTCGCAGCGCGCGCTGCCGGAATCCGGCATGAACAGGCTGTCACCCACGAAGGCCGCGTCTTCCACCACATAGGCCACGCCGTCGCTGGTATGGCCGCCCATGGCCAACACCTGCACCGGCAGACTACCTATCCGGAAGCTCTCCCCGTCTTTGAACAGGTGATCGAACTGCCTGCCGTCGGCCGGGAAGTCCTTGCCCAGGTTGTAGAGCTTCTTGAACGTGGCCTGGACGTCGCGGATGCCCTCGCCGATGGCGACCTTGCCGCCGAGTTCCTTCTTTATGAACTGAGCCGCCGAGAGATGGTCCGCGTGGGCGTGAGTCTCCAGTATCCAGTCAACGCCATAGCCTCGCGTCTTCACGTGCTCGACCAGTTTTTGCGCCGAGCCGATGCCGCTGCGGCCCGAGGCGGCGTCGTAATCCAGCGCTGCATCCAGCACCGCGGCGCGGCCCGTGGCCGGGTCCGCGATCACATAGCTATAGGTGGAAGAAGGCGCGTGGAAGAAGGCGGTGATGTCCGATGACATGGCGGCTCCCCTGAATACGACTGTCATGATAACGGACTTATACTCAGGCTATGGCGGAACACGGATACCACCATCATCATGACCACGGCACCCATAGCCATGGCCAAGGGCACTACTGGCTGGCCCTCGCCCTGACCCTGGGTTTCGCTGCGGTGGAGGCCTTCACCGGCTGGCGAGCCCATTCCCTGGCGCTGCTGGGTGATGCGGGCCACATGGCCACCGATGGCATCGCCTTAGGCATCGCCGCCGTTGCTGCCATCGTGGCGGAACGCCCTTCGGAACGTCACTCCTATGGCTTGGGCCGGGTGGAGGTGGTGGCCGCCGTGGGCAACACACTCTTCATGCTGCTCATCGTCGCCTCCATCACCGTCAATGCCATCGAACGGCTGCGGCACCCCTCCACAGTGGACGCCCCCCTGGTGATGATCCTGGGTGGCCTCGGAGTCGGACTCAACCTGCTCATATATAGAGTGCTGGAAGGCGGCGCCCATTCCCTGAATCTACGGGCCTCCTTGCTGCACGTGTTGGGGGACATGCTGGGTTCTGCCGCAGCCTTCCTCGCAGGATTCATCATCTGGTGGAGCGGCTGGCAGGCGGCGGATCCCCTGCTCTCGCTGTTCATCGGGCTCCTGATCCTGCTCTCCAGCCTGAAGCTGTTGGGCGATGCGGCCCACGTGCTCCTGGAAGGCGTGCCTTCGGGCATGGATCTCGCCGAGATCGGCCGCGGCATGGCGGCAGTAGATGGAGTGGGTTCGGTGCATGACTTACACGTATGGAGCGTGTCCTCCGGTGAGGTAGCGCTCTCGGCCCACGTGGTCATCGAGGAATTGGGGCAATGGGAAGCGGTGTATCGGGGACTCTGCGCGCACCTGCATGATGTCTATGAGATAGACCACATCACCCTGCAGCCGGAGCCGCGAGTGAAGGCACGTATATCAGTCGATGAGATCGGGCGTCGCTAGACGAATATGACGACTATGGCGACGATGATGACCGCCAGGATGATCAGCGGCCACATGTAGCGCTTGAGGAAGGATGGCTTGTCCATGCGCTGCTGAGGTGGCGCATCCACCTTCGCGGCCCGGGGCGTGGTGGCATCCACGCTGAAGTCCCGGTAGGTCTCCATGGCCACCTGCTGGGTCTGGTACATCTTGCGCACGTCCGCGGGCATGCTGTCCAAGCCCTCGTATTCCTTTCCGTTGAACACCAGCTTCACCGGTGCCGCGGTCTCCGCATCCTCCTGGGAGGCGCGCGCCAGGTCATAGACGCGACGCACCTCGGCAGGCATCTCCTCGATGCTCCCGTAGCGCTTGCCGGCGACGACGATAGGTCTCTTCTCGGAACTCATGTGCCTATGAGGCTCCCTTTGCACATGGGCATAAGTCTAGCTGAACACGACCGCCGCCAACCACAGCCAGAGCCCCAGCAAGACTACGTTACTCAGGGCATAGGCGGCGAAGCGGTACAAAATGCGGTTATAGGCCAGATGGATGGCGGTATGTGCGGCGCGCGTGGCCACGTAGCCCCAGGCCAGACAAAGTGTGACCAAGTTCACATGTCCCATGCCGTACAGCGCCAGGCATACCGCATAGAACAATACCGGCATCTCCAGTAAGTTCATGAGGTTGCGATTGGCCACCGCCACGTCCGGCGGCACGTTGCTGGTCTCGCCGAAGCGGAAATCGCTGCCCCGTACCCGCCCGGCGAAGCCGGCACTGAAGCGCTTGTAGCCCGTATAGCCCAGCACGGCGAAAGTCAGCAGCGCCAGGGCGATCATGGGCTCGAAGATGGTCGTCTGCAGCATGGCTCCCCTCCCCGATATGACCCCGAAAACCCGATTATTCCATAGTCAGCCTCATATAAAAGCAGAGGCCCGGATCGCTCCGGGCCTCATGTGGTCATCTCTTGCATCCGGGTATCAGAACCGGACTTGCAGACCTATGTTGGCGAAGTTGATGTTGGTCTGACCGCCGGTGTTGGCATCAGCCAGGTCGTGGTACTGGTCCCAGCCCAAACGCAGGCCCCAGTTCTGGGCAAACTGCCAGGCCACACCCACGCCATAGTAGGCCTTCCAGTCATTGCTATCGGTGTTGCTGGCGGGCACGGGCACAGAGCCGATGGACGTGTCGTTCACCTGGGTATGCGCGTCTATGGTGCCGAGGCGCAGGAAGCCTGACCAGCCGCTATCGCCGAAGGGGATGCTACCGACGCCGGCGACACCGTAGCCATGGGCCTTGCGGCTCGACTTGAAGGAACTGTTGGAAGGAGTCCCGAAGTCGATGGTGTCATCCACCGAACCGAAATCCACATAGCTCAACTCGAGGCTGAACCAAGGATTGAACTGGTAACCCAGGTTGGCGCGCCAGCCTGTGTCGTTATCGCTGAAGTTGCTGACGGAATTGGCGGTGTTGCTATTCACCTGGTTGTTCTTGCTGCCGTAGTGGGCCTGGCCCCCGTCCAGCTCGAAGTAGCCCGCGCTCCACCACGTGGAGTTCGGATCGTTGCTCTCGCTGCTATAAGTGTTGCTGGTCGTGGTGGTATCGGCTTGGGCGGCGAGCGGCAGCCCGAGAGCCGCTGCCACGGCTGCAGTTAACAGTGTCTTTTTATTTACGTTCATATCGTGCTCCTGCTTCTATGACAGGTTGCAATCTACGCAGTCGCGTCTGCGACAGGCTTGATGCACGTCACGCAATCACAAGCCTGATGCGGTCCACGGTGCGGACACAGGTATCACCTGCGGCATCTTTGGGGACTTCACCTCAAGGCATGTCGCACTGTCCGCATGATGCGCATCACCATCGGCGTCGCGCGCCAGCGTTACAGTACAGGTGCAACAGGAGGTATCACATGGCAGCAGAAGACGACGGCGCGAGACCCGCGGTAGGCGACTGGTACATGGACCTGCACAGCCGCGAGCGTTTCAAGATACTCGGCATCGAAGATGGCGAGATCCAGGTGCAGTACTACGACGGCGATATCGATTCCTTCGACGCGGCGGACTGGCAGAACCGACTGTTCACCCGCACCGACGGCCCTGAGGATTTCACCGGAGCCTTGGAACCCATCGAGGATGGCGACGCTGGCTACGACGAGGAGTCTTACGACGCCTCGCAGTCCCAGCTACCAGACGTAGAGGATGGCAACGTGCTGCTGCCGGGCGAAGGCGCGGCACGCCCGTACCCTGCGCCGGGTCGGCGCGGGCATTAATCGGCTCAGGCTTCGGCGATCACCGCGATGGAGATCTTCATGCCCTTGGGACGCACCGGTAGCTTGGCCCCCTGACGCGCTGGCGGGTCCTTCGGGAACCACTTGCCCCATTCCTCGTTCATGCCGGCGAAGTCGCCCTCTTCCGCCAGGATGAAGGTGGCGCTCACAACTTTATCTATGGAACTGCCTGCAGCCTTAAGGATGGTCTCCACGTTCTTCAGGCATTGCCGCGTCTGCTCCTGGACGCTCTCGCCTCCCAGGTTACCAGCGGCATCGAAGGGACCTTGGCCCGAGACGAACACCAATCCCGCCGCTTTCACCGCCTGGCTATAACCTGCGAAGGATTTAGGAGCCTGGTCGGTATGGATGATGATCTTGGCCATATAAGGCTCCCTGACAGTGATGTGGATCAGACGATGGAGTAGGCCCTGACTGGGAAGGTGCCGAAGCCTTTCACCTTCACCGGCGCTGCATGGAAACGGAAGCCGGCATCCGGTAACTGGTCCAAGTTGCACATGTGCTCGCAGATGGGGATATCGGCTCCCAGCAGGACCGTGTGCACCGGCCGCGCTCCGGTAGCGGTAGCGTCGATGTTCAATGAATCGATACCGACGAACGCCGCTCTTTGTTCCCTGAGCCAGAGCGCCGCCGCTTCCGTCAGGAATGGATGCCCGTCGAAGTACCGGTCAGTGCGCCAGTGCTTGGCCCAACCGGTATGCACCAGCACTGCTTTGCCGCACACGTCCGCCGTGCCGAAGAGTTCCAGCCCATTGGAACGTTGCTTGGTATGGAATACCAGCCCTTCCAAGTCCACCAAGGACTCCAGCGGCAACTCCGAGAGATCCTTGCCCTGTTCATAGCGATGGAACGGCGCATCCACGTAGGTGCCGGTGTTGGAGATCATCTCGATCTTGCCCATCTGGAATGAGGTGTCCGCTGCGTACTTGTCCTTAGATGCCTCTCGCGACAGGAAGTCGCAGATGATCGGCGCTGGCAGACCCTTGTAAGTGATCATGCCGTGCTCGACCACGTGACTCAGATCGATGATCCGTCTCATGCCACGAGTCTAGCGGAACCCATGGGACTCGCGGACGCGATGGCAGGATATGTGGGATATTTGTCTTTTCGGCAAAGGCCCTCACGGCCAGGCTATCGCCATGCAGAACCGCAGCCCCACCAAGACCGCCGGCCGCACCCATAGGGTGGTGATGCTCGGCTACCCCGATGCACAGATGCTGGACATCACCGGCCCCCTGGAGGCTTTCGCCCGTAGCTCACGCCTGCTGCACGACCGGGGCATGAGCCGTATGCCTGCCTACAGCGTGGAACTGGTGGGACGTAAAGCAGGGCCTTTCGCCACATCCTCCGGTGTGCGGTTGGTGGCGGAACGCAGCTACAAGGACATCGCCGATGCCGATACGCTGCTCATCGCCGGCGGTCTTGGTTGCTTCAAGGTCATGGAAGACGGGGCTGTGCTGCGCTGGATATGCAGGCTCGCGCCCCGGGTCACGCGCTTGGGCTCGGTCTGCAATGGTGCCCTGATCCTGGCCAAGGCCGGACTCTTGAAGGGCCGCTCCGCCACCACCCATTGGGATGACATCCAACACCTGCTGCGGTTCGGCCCTTCGGTCCGCGTGCAACCGGATGCCATCTATGTACGGGACGGCAACGTCTATACCTCGGCCGGCATCACTGCCGGCATCGACATGGCGCTGGCCATGGTGGAGGAAGACTGGGGCCAGCCGGTGGCGTTGGCCACGGCGCAGATGCTGGTGATGTTCCTCAAACGCCCCGGCGGCCAGTCCCAGTTCAGCGCACAACTTGCGGCCCAGCTCAGCGAAGACGACAAGCTGCGTGAACTTCAGCTATGGATGCTGGAACATCTGCAGCAGGACCTATCCGTGCCCAAGCTCGCCGCGCGCGCCGCCATGAGTGAGCGCAACTTCGCCCGGCGGTTCACTGAGACGGTCGGCATGACGCCGGCAGCCTACGTGTCGAAGATCCGGCTCGAGGCGGCGCGCCGCAAGCTGGAGGAGAACGACCTGCAGGTCTCCCAAGTGGCGCGGCGCTGCGGCTTCGGCACCCAGGAGACCATGCGGCGTTGCTTCGTCGCGGAACTCGGTATCCCACCCAGCGACTATCGGGATCGGTTCCGCGGCGCGACCACCTGAACGGTCCCGCCGCGATCCGATCTCAGGGTTTCTGCTTCAGCAGCGTCAACGCCGAGGACTTTCCGTCCTGGGTATAGGTGCCGGTCAAGACGTTGCCCGCATCGTTTGCTATACCGGCGAAACTCGCCGGGTGACCCGGGATGCCAAAGGCCAGATCTACATGCTGGCCATCCAACTTGACGGTGGTCGGCGCGCCCGTCACACCTTGGGATGCGCTGTCCAGTAGCGCCGAGTAGGCGCCTTTGGCGTAGGTCACGTGCAACAGGATCGCAGTACCCGCTGCGGTGTCACCTTTCCATTCTTGGTGCACCACCACGGGCGCAGGCGCCGGCACACCGACGTTGGTCTTCCAGCCGGTGCTCTGGTATTCCATGTAGTCTGCGGTCCTCTGCGCCACGGCCTCGCCGTAGTACTCATCCACCACGTGCAGGGCCAGGTCCACACCGGAGGTGAGGCCGCCGGCGCTGAAGAGCGTAGGGCTCGCCTGTACGTAGCGCACTGATTCCACCAGCTTCACCTTGGGGAACTGGTTGCTGAAGTTGTCGAAGAAGGCGTGGTGGGTGGTGGCGGAGAGGCCATCGAACAGACCGGCCTTCGCCACTTTGAACGCGCCGGTGCAGACGGACATGATGATGTGGCCCTGCGCGTGCACCTTCTGCAGCCACTCACTCAGGCCCGGCCCGCCTGACTGGGCGCCGATCACCACGATGTCCGGAATGGGCGCGTCCGCGAAACTATAGTCCGGCGTGACGGTCATCCCCGCATGGTGGCTGCCACTGGTATGGATGGGCGCCGTGGACGGACCCACTGTGTACAGCTCGAACGGCATGCTGGCGTCCATGTCGTCACCCTGGCCGTCCACCATCACGTTCTCGAACACCTCCCAGGGACCGGCGAAGTCGATCATGGTGGCGCCCTCGCTCATGACGAAGGCCACCTTGATGGTGCCGTGCTTAGGCGGGGTCAGATGGTCGGCGGTATCGGCAGCGCGGGCGATGGACGCGCTGCCCAAGGCCAGCAGCAGGGCAAACAAGAGACGCTTCATGGAAAAGACCCCGGCAGTGATGGAACTACCTCGAACTATAGCGCCGGGCTACCCAGCAGCGATGACAAGCACCCCACGGATCCTGCCAAACGAGTCAGCCCTGCTTATAGACCTCACCACCCTGCTCCATGAATTCCTTGGACTTCTCCGCCATGCCCTTCTCCGCGTACTCGCGGACGTCCTGGGTGATCTTCATGGAACAGAAATGCGGGCCACACATGGAGCAGAAGTGAGCCAGCTTCGCCGCTTCCTTCGGCAAGGTCTCGTCGTGGAATTCCTTGGCCTTCTCGGGATCTAACCCTAAGTTGAACTGGTCTTCCCAGCGGAACTCGAAGCGGGCCTTGGAGAGGGCATTGTCGCGGCTCTGGGCCGCGGGATGGCCCTTGGCCAGATCCGCCGCATGGGCCGCGATCTTATAGGCGATGATGCCGTCCCGTACGTCGTTTCGATCCGGCAGGCCCAGATGCTCCTTGGGCGTCACGTAGCAGAGCATGGCGGTACCGAACCAGCCGATCATGGCGGCGCCGATGGCACTGGTGATGTGGTCGTAGCCCGGCGCGATGTCGGTGGTCAGAGGCCCTAAGGTATAGAAAGGCGCCTCATGGCAGACCTTGAGCTGACGGTCCATGTTCTCCTTGATGAGCTGCATGGGCACGTGACCCGGTCCCTCGATCATGGTCTGCACGTCGTGCTTCCAGGCGATCTTGGTCAGCTCGCCCAGGGTATCCAATTCCGCGAATTGCGCTTCGTCGTTGGCATCGGCGATGCAGCCGGGCCTCAGGCCATCGCCGAGCGAGAAGGCCACGTCATAGGCCTTCATGATGTCGCAGATGTCCTCGAAGTGCGTATAGAGGAAGTTCTCCTTGTGATGGGAGAGGCACCATTTGGCGAGGATGGAACCGCCGCGGGAGACGATGCCCGTCACCCGCTTGGCGGTGAGGGGCACGTAGGCCAGGCGCACGCCGGCGTGGATGGTGAAGTAATCGACACCCTGCTCGGCTTGTTCTATCAGCGTGTCCCGGAAGATATCCCAGGTGAGTTCCTCCGCCTTGCCATCCACCTTCTCCAGAGCTTGATAGATGGGCACGGTGCCGATGGGGATGGGCGCGTTACGGATGATCCACTCGCGGGTCTCGTGGATGTGCTTGCCCGTGGACAGGTCCATGAGCGTATCCGCGCCCCAGCGGGTGGCCCACACCAGCTTCTCCACTTCCTCGGCGATGCCGGAGGTGACGGCAGAGTTGCCGATGTTGGCGTTGATCTTCACCAGGAAGTTGCGGCCGATGATCATCGGCTCGCTCTCGGGATGGTTGACGTTGTTGGGGATGATGGCGCGGCCCAAAGCCACTTCGTCCCGCACGAACTCCGGTGTGATGAGCTGAGGGAGCTTGGCGCCGAAGCTCTCGCCCGGATGGCGCCTCAACAATGCCGCATCCTTAAGCGCTCCCACCCGCTGGTTCTCGCGGATGGCGATGTATTCCATCTCCGGCGTGATGAGGCCTTTCTTGGCGTAGTGCATCTGGCTCACGTTGGCGCCAGCGCGGGCTTTGCGCACCGGCCGCGGCCGCTCGAAGCGCATGTGCGCGAGTTTCGGGTCCGCCTCACGGCGGCGCATGAACTCGGAAGTGGGCTGGTGCAGCGCTTCCGTATCGCCCCGCTCCTCGATCCAAGGAGCGCGCAGGGGACCTAAGCCCTTCAACAGGTCGATGCGGGCATCCGGATCCGTATAGGGACCGGAGGTGTCATAGACGTGGAAAGCCGGATTCTTCTCGGCACCGAACATGGCAGGCGTGTCGGTGAGCGCGATCTCGCGCATGGGCACGCGGATGTCGGTGCGACTGCCAGGCACATAGACCTTGCGAGAATTGGCGAAAGGCCGCGTCGCCTCTTCAGCCAGAGCATCGGTGCGGCGGACGAACTCTTCGGGGACGGCGCTCATGGTCTATTCCTCGTCTGCAAAGACGCGGGAACGCATGGCGGCCTTCAAGACTAACCGCGAAGCATTCCCTCGCCGGGTGTCCGCGGTGTCCGGCTCACTGTCCGGTGACCACGGCTTCCTAAGGCCAGGTTCCAAGGGTGTGTTCTCAGCCTCTGTTATCGAGGCACCCCCAGCTTCGGCTGCGATTATACCGCCCCTGCTTCCTAGACTCAGGCCCATCCGCGCGGCCCGCGTGACATCTGTCACCCGCGGAAGTGACAGTTTGTCTTGCCAAGGGCGGTGCCAACCCGTAACCTTTGCAACCTGTAAGTCCCCGTTTTCTCGCGGAAAAACCCCATGGATATCGAAACCGCCCGCACCCAGATGGTCCAGCAGCAGATCCGTGCTTGGCACGTGCTGGACGCGAGCACCCTCTCGGTGTTCGAAGCCCTGCCGCGCGACAAGTTCGTACCCGAGGCCTACGCCAATATGGCGTATGCCGACGCGCCGATCCCGCTGCCCCACGGCGAGTGGATGTGGATCCCCACCATCGAAGGCCGCGTGCTGCAGGTGTTGGACCCCAAGCCCAACGAGAGCGTGTTGGAGATCGGCACTGGCAGTGGTTACTTCGCCGCCTGCCTTGCCAAGCGCGCGCGGGAAGTCTTGTCCGTGGACATCCACCCTGATTTCGTCGAGAGCGCCGGCAAGATCCTGAAATCCCTGGGCGCGAAGAACGTGAAGCTCGAGACCCGCGATGCCACGCGTCTCGACTGGTTGCAACAGCGCTACGACGTCATCGCCCTGACCGCCTCCCTGCCCCAGTACGACGAGGCCTATGCGGAGCGCCTGAACGTGGGCGGCCGCCTGTTCGTGATCGTGGGGGAATCGCCCGTGATGGAAGCCCTGGTGGTGACCCGCACCGCCGAAGACAGCTGGTCACGCCAGTCCCTGTTCGAGACCGACATCGCCCCCCTCAAGAACGCCGTGGCGCCGCGCCGCTTCAAGTTCTGACATGGGCGGCGTCCCGCAACTCAGCCCTGGTGCCGCGCGCACGCTGCTCATGGAACAGGGCGACAAGGCGGTATTGCTGGACGTGCGGGAACCCTGGGAGTACGCCCAGGTCCATGTAGAAGGTGCGTGCCATATCCCCATGGGACAGATACCGGAACGGCTGGGGGAATTGGACCCCAAGGCGCGTTACGTGGTCATCTGCCACCACGGCGGCCGCAGCCAGCAGGTAGCCCAGTACCTGACGGCCCAAGGCTTCGGGCAGGTGGCCAACCTGGCGGGCGGAATAGATGCATGGGCAGAGGCCCTGGACCCCAACCTGACACGTTACTAGGACATCCAAGCCTAGAGGGCCTGCAAACAGGGCCTTGTCAGGTAGGCGATATGGTGTTATATTTGACTACAACACTTACTTTAGGACGGATGGGAGCTATGCGTAAGACGACCCTTGCCCTGACCATCGGCGCCCTCCTGGCGGCTGCCGCGGCCCCCACCCAGGCGGCGGACCTGTGGGACATCTATCAGCTGGCGGTCAAGAACGACCCCACCTTCGCCCAGGCCCAGGCCAACTATGAGGCCACCGCCGAGGACAAGGCCATCGCCCGCTCCGGTTACCTGCCGAACATCACCTTGAGCGGCCGGCGCAGCCTCACCCGCACGGATGGTGAGGAACCGCAGTTCAACGGTCAGACCCTGGAACCCTTCCAGTTCTCGACCCGTGATTGGGGCACCACCTATTCCGTCACCCTGACCCAGGCGATCTTCGATTACGGTGCCTGGCACGCCATGGACCAGGCCGACGCCCAAGCCGCCCAGGCGGATGCGCAGTTCACTGCCGCCCAGGAAGACCTGATCCAGCGCACCGCCACCGCTTACTTCAACGTGCTCAATGCCCGTGACACCCTGACGGCAGACCGCGCCGCCGCCGATGCCAACAGCAAGCAGTTGGAGCAGGCCAAAGAGAAATACGAAGTCGGCATGAGCGCCATCACCGACGTGGAGAACGCCCAGGCGGCCTACGACCAATCGGCGGCCAACCTCATCTCCGCCCAGCAGCAGGTGATCACCAGCGAAGAGAACCTGCGCGCCATCATCGGTGAGCCGGTGGGTGCCCTCATGGAACCCAGCGTGGACATGCCCCTGCACTCGCCTGACCCCAACAGTGCCCAGCAATGGGTGAACAAGGCTTTGCAACAGAATCCGAACCTACTGGCGGCCCAATCTGGTGCTGATGCCGCGAGCGCCAACATCGGCGTGCAGCGTGGTGCCGAGCTACCGACCTTGAGCTTAGGGTTGCAGCACAACAAGAACATCGACTCCGAGACCGGCACCGAGAGCGGCCAAGGCATCGACCCCAAGACCGGCAATCCGGTGGCCTTTACCTCTCCGATCAACGCACCGAGCAACATCAACACCAACATCGCGTATCTGCAGCTCAGCTGGCCCATCTTCAGCGGCGGCGGTGCCTGGTCGCGGGTGACCCAGGCCCAGTCCCAGTACAGCGCGGCGCTGGCTAACGTGAACCTGGTGACGCGCCAGACCGAGCAGCAGACCCGTACCGCCTACCTCGGGGTGCTCACGGGCATCTCACAGGTGACGGCCTTGAAGCAATCGGTGCGGTCCAACCAGACCTCCATGGATGCCACCCAGACCGGCATGGAAGTGGGTACTCGCACCATCGTCGACGTGCTGACCGCGCGCCAGAACCTGTTGACGGCGGAGACCAGCTTCTCCAACGCCCGCTACACCTATCTCGAGAGCCTGCTGACCCTGAAGCAGACCGCCGGCATCCTCTCCGAGCAGGACGTGAAGCAGCTCAATACCCTGATGCAGGTGCAGGTGGCGCCGGCGGATATGACCGTGCCAGCAACCAGCGCGGAGATGGGCGTGCCCTCAGCCGGTACCGTCGCGGCACCGTCTGCCAGCACCAACCCCTTCTCCACCACGCCGGCACCAGGTACTCTGACCTCGCCCCCGGGCGCGGCCACGACCACGCCTCCGGCCAGCAGCACGCCGCCGAAGCACTGATCCGGATAGAGAGATCGATGACGGAAACCCCGGCACCAGCCGGGGTTTTCATTTGAGCTAGTATCCAGTCATGGGAAAAGTCGACCGTCAGAAGATGGCGCGAGCCGCGGAACATGTGGCTCGGCGTTCCAACATCGTCGTCACGGAAGTGATCGAGAAGGATGAGGACAAAAGTCTGACCCTGACGGATCGGTTCGCCGCCATGTTCGCAGCAATCGTGGTCTGTGGTGCCAGCTATTTCGCGACCTGGTTCTTATTGGAGATCAAGGTCGGTGCGGGGGCTGGCTATATAGAGCCCGCCGCATGGTTATGGATTTGGACCTGGCGACTGCCATTCTTGGCGACAGCAGTCACGGGCTTCACAGCCTTCTTCAGGCCAGGATGGACATACCGCTATTTTGGAAAGATCACCGAGGCCATCGGCCGCGTCTTGTGATCAATGGGGACTAAACCCAGGCGTTCAGCGCCGGGCTAACTGAGCCTTCACCAGTTCTACCGCCCGATCCAGGGCTCCGCGATTCTGCTGCACCTTGCCCTGGGCCAGCTCGCCGATGCTGTGACGCATCACCGGGTTGCCCAGCAGCCACGCTGCGGCTGCCGCTACGGAATCCGCATCGGTGACCGGCGTCAGCACACCTGCATCCCGCAGCATCTCCGCCACGTCCTTCACGTTCTCGAGATGGGGCCCTGCCAGCACCGGCAAGCCCACGGCGGCGGGTTCCAGGAGATTGTGGCCGCCCACCGGCACCAGGGTGCCGCCTACGAAAGCGACGTCACCCGCAGCGAAGAACTTCATGAGCTGGCCCAGCACATCCACCAACAGCACTTCACCGGCGCGTACCGGCGCTTCTCCTGCACTCAGGCGCCGGAAACCGAAACCGGCGGCGCCGATGGCGGTACATACGGCGCTGGCACGCTCCGGATGGCGCGGTGCCAACACCAGCACCGAGTTGGGCTGGGTCGCCAGGAGCTTGCGGAAAGCATCCAGCAGGATCGGCTCCTCGCCTTCCCGGGTGCTGCCTGCCACGAGGACCCCGGCGTTACCGAAGAGCTTCTGGCGCAGGGCCTGACCGGTCGCCTGGAGTTCCGGACCCGCCTGTACGTCGAACTTGAGGTTACCCATGATCGAGAGCCGCTCTTCCGGCGCACCCAGGGCCCGGAACCGGACCACGTCCGCCTCGCTCTGGGCCGCCACGGCCTTGAGGCGCTTCAGCGCGCCGCGGGTGAGAGAGGCGTACTTCGAATAAGTCTCATAGGATCGAGCCGACATGCGCGCGCTCACCAAGAGCATGGGGATCTTGCGCTTGTCGCAGGCGGCGTACAGGTTTGGCCAGATCTCGGTCTCCATGATCACCGCCACCGCAGGCTTAGTGGTATCCAGGAAACGGCTGACGAAGAACGGCAGGTCATAGGGCAACAAGGACACCATCACCTTGTCGCCGAAGAGCTGCCGCGCGTGACGTCGGCCGGTGGCGCTGAACGTGGTCACCAGGATCGGTCGTTCCGGGAACTTGCGATGCAGGGTCTGCACCAGGGGCGCGGCGGCGCGGATCTCACCCACCGAAGCGCCATGCACCCAGATCGCGATGCCCGGTTGCAGGAAGGGGGAACTGCCCATGCGTTCGCCCAGTTTGTCGCTACTGCCGGTCTGGCGGTAGCTGCGCCAGGCGAACCAGATGAAGGCGAAAGGTGCCAATAACAATAGGAGCAGCGTATAGAAGAAACGCACGGCGCTTATGACTTCTTGAGAGCTTCGATGGTCTTAGTCGTAGAAAGACCTTCCACGAAGGGCAAGATCTTCACCTCACCGCCATTCCTGGTGATGCACTTATAGCCTGCCACATCTTCGGCCTTGTAGTCGCCGCCCTTCACCAGCACGTCTGGCAAGAGCTTGCAGATGAGCCGTTCCGGGGTATCTTCGGTGAAAGGCACCACCCAATCCACGCAGGACAGGGCCGCCAGCACCGTCATGCGGTCGGCAAGCTTGTTCACAGGGCGGGATGCGCCTTTCAGGCGCTTCACGGAAGCATCATCGTTCACCGCCACCACCAGCCGGTCGCCCAGGCGCTTAGCTTGATCGAGATACGTCACGTGGCCGGCATGCAGGATGTCGAACACGCCGTTGGTCATGATGATGCGTTCGCCCTGGCTGCGGGCATGGCTGATGGCATCCGCCACCGCCGCCTCGTCCATGACTCCGCTGCCGCTCCGGCTGTGAGCCGCAAGCCTGAGTTCCGCGGGGGAGACAGTGGCGGCACCGAGCTTGGCCACCACCACGCCGGCGGCGAGATTGGAGAGGGCTGCTGCCTGCGCGTAATCCACGCCGGCGCCGAGGGCCGCCGCCAGGGTCGCGATCACCGTATCACCTGCGCCGGTCACATCCGAGACTTCCTGGGCCTGGGTAGGCAGGTGCAGCGGTGGCTTGCCGCGCTCGAGAAGAGTCATACCATGCTCGCTGCGGGTCACCAGTAAGGCTTCCAGACCCAGTTCATCCCTGAGCTTCTCGCCCTTGGCGACGATGGTCTTCTCATCCGGGCATTCGCCCACCACCGCTTCCAACTCGCCCAGGTTGGGAGTGATGAGACTCGCGCCCTTATATTTGCTGAAATCGCGGCCCTTGGGATCCACCAGCACGCGCTTGCCGGCGGCACGGGCCGCAGCGATCAATTCCTGCACGGAAGCCAGACTGCCCTTGCCGTAGTCCGAGAGGATGACCACGTCGGTGTCTGCGAGGGCGGGCTTGAATAGGGGCAAGAGCGGCGCACCGCTGAAGCTGCCGAAGCTCTCTTCGAAGTCCAGACGGATCAACTGCTGATGGCGCGACAGCACCCTGAGCTTGGTGATGGTGGCAGCATCCTTCACGCGGTTGAACTTGCACTGCACGCCGCGCTTCTGCATGGCGGCCGCCAGGCTGTCGGCGATGGCGTCGTCACCGGTGATGCCGAGCACGGTGCAATGCACTCCCAGGCTCGCCAGGTTCACCGCCACGTTGCCGGCGCCGCCGGGGCGCTCCTCGGTGTCACGCACGTGGACCACCGGGACCGGTGCTTCCGGCGAGATGCGCTGGGTGGGGCCGAACCAATATCGGTCCAGCATCACGTCACCCGCCACCAGCACCCGGACCCGGTCGAATTGCGGAACGCTGACCTGCATGCAAGCCCCTGAAATGTCTTTGAAATCCGCCCGGGATAATAGCATGTGGGGCACGCTCACCTTTATACTGCGGCCTCCATGGACGCCGCACTCCTCAAACCGCGCCACTGGCCCGTCTGGTTACTGATGGGATATATCCGTCTCGGCGTGATGCTGCCCTATCCGCTTCAGATCGCCTTGGGGCGCGCCACCGGCTGGCTGTTCTGGCACGTGGGGGGGCGCCGTCGGCGCATCACCCTCAAGAACCTGGAGATGTGCTTCCCGGAGATGAGCACTCCCGAGCGCGTGCATCTGGCGCGGGAGCATTTCGCCTCGATGGGCGTGGCCATCATCGAGTTCGGCATGTGCTGGTGGGCGAGCCCGGAACGCATCGCCGGGCTGGGGCCGGTGGAAGGCGTCGAGCATCTCAAGGCCGCCCGCGCCAAGGGCCACGGCGTGATCATGCTGGCCTCCCACTTCACCACCCTCGAGATCTGCGGCCGCATGCTTGGCCTGCACACCGACCTGCATCTCCTGTACCGGCCGATCCCCAACCCGGTGATCGAACACGTGCAACGCACGGCCCGCGAGAGGCTCTTCGATCGCGCCATCCAGCGCAACGACGTACGCACCCTGCTGCGCAGCCTCAAGGATGGCATGCCCATCTGGTATGCCACCGACCAGGGCTATCGCGGCAAGAACAGCATCATGGTGCCGTTCTTCGGCATCCCCGCTCCCACCAACGCCGCCATCACGCGCCTTTCGGAGACCAGTGGTGCACCGGTGGTGCCGATCTTCGGCGAGCGTCTACCGGGTAGCCAAGGCTACAAGGTCACCATACTTCCGGCACTGGAGGATTTTCCCGGCGGGGACCCGGCGGCTGACATGCTGCGCCTCAATCGCTTGCTGGAGGCTCACATCCGACATGTGCCGGAGCAGTATCTTTGGAGTCATGATCGGTTCAAGGTAATGCCGAGAGATTAGAAGACAGGCAATGCATCCTTGCACTGCTCACTTTAGGAGTATTCGATGGCACGGGTATTGGTGTGCTGGGAATTGGGCAACGGCCTGGCCTACATTGAAGGCCTTACGGCCACCGGCCGGGCGATAGCGAAGGCGGGGCACGAGGTACATTTCGCGATCCGCGACCTTGGCCATGCGGAGCGCCTGCTGGGAGGACTCTTCCCCTATTACCAGGCGCCCACCACGGTGATCCCGCGCGGCATGGCGCTGCAGAACCCCATGACTTTCGCCGATGTGCTCATCAACCTGGGCTACGGCAACGCCAACGCTGTGATCGCCCGGGTCCGGGCCTGGCGCAAGCTCCTGGACTTCGTGAAGCCGGATATCGTGCGTTGCGCCAATGCGCCGGCTGCGTTGCTGGCGGCCCGCGGTACCGGTATCCGCACTCTGGTTGTGGGCATCGGCTTTCTGGTACCCCCGCCCGTGTCACCTCTACCTGTGCTACGGACTTGGGCCAAGAAAACAAACCCCGAGCGCATCGCGGCCCGCGAACAGCAGGTATTGGATGGCATGAATAAGGGGCTGGACGCCATCGCTGCACCCAGACTCGCGAGTCTGGGTGCACTGTATAGCGAGACGGACATGCGCGTGATCTACACCTATCCGGATATGGACGACTACGGCCCTCGTGACGGCGTGAGGTATGCCGGTAACCTCCAGCCGGGCATGGGAGAAGCGCCGGTCTGGCCCGAGGTCAAGGGCAAGCGCATCTTCGCCTATCTCGAACCCGCCAAGAACATCGGCCTGGTGCTGAAGGCCCTAGCAGCCACCGGCCAGCCGGCACTCGCTTACCTGCCGAGGCCGCCGGAAGAATTTTTGAGACTGTATGCTGGTGGCAACCTGCGCATCACCGACAGACCCCTGGACCTGCTCAAGACGGCAGCGGCCTGCGACCTGGGCCTGAGCCACGGCGGCCACAACATCGTCGGCACGTTCCTGGCTGCAGGCAAACCGCAACTCATGATCCCCAACTACTTCCCGGAACGCATAACTGCCAAGAAGATCGCCGGGCTGCATGCCGGCCTCATAGCGACTTGGGATGGCACGGAGATATCCGGGAAACTGACGCAATTGCTGGACGATGCCAGCTTCTCGGAACAGGCCAAGGCCTGTGCCGGGCGGGTGGCCAAGTTCAGTACGGAAGCTGCCATCAGATCAGCGGCCACGGACGTAGATGAACTAGTAGCCTTGGGGCCGCGCCGCTGAACCCAGCAGCACCTCAGTCACCGCCACATCTGGCCTTGTTCTTGCGGCGCTGCTTCTTGTCCTTGCACTTGCCGTCCTCGCCCTTAGTCGGCTGCTTGGCATCTGGCCCTGAAGGCTGGGCAGGCGCCTGACGCTGCTGCTGCCGCTGCTTCCGCTGTTGCTGACGTTCCTGGCGCTGTTGCTTGAGCTGCTCACGGGGCGTACTGGCAGTCCCGTCCTGATCCGGCTTAGCTGCTCCCCTCTTCTGTTCGCGCTGCTCACGGCGTAGTTTTCCGGCTCCCGGCTTCTGGGCTTTATCCTTATCTGGATTTGCTCCAGCTGCGCCACGACGCTCTTTCCGGCGCTGTTGACGTCGTTCAGCCGGAGTCTCGTTCGCCTGCTTCGCTGCCGGCTTGGCTGCGGCACCTGCGGCCTTGGCCTTGGCAGCCCGGGCGCGCCGGCGCTCCAGGATAGCTTGGCGGCGCTGCTGGCGGCGCTTCTGGATCTGGCCGCGGTTCTTGTCGGCCCGGACTTTAAGCTTATCCGGCAACGCCATATGCCGCAGCGCCTTGGGCGGCGCCGCTAGCGCCTGCATGCGCTGCTTGCTGCTCTTCACGTAACCCGAGTGGCCGGCGGGGGTCACCACATCGCCATCGTCGTTCTTCACGTCTACGGTGCCGTCTGTCACCGAGGTGTACAGGCCGTTGTCCGGCTTGCCACCAGAATCTGCTTCGTCCGCGCAGTCGTCACCGCAATAGCGCACATCGAAGGCCGTGCCGCGCACGCCGATGGTGGCCACCGGCGTCTCTACGGCGTAGTTCTGCGGATTGGTCTTGCCGATGAGACCATCCACGGCCCGCAGTCCGCCCTTGATGAGCTTGAAGAATGCGTTCTCCGGCTGTTGGGAAGCGGGCTTGATCAGCGGCTGCCCATTTGCATCGGTGGGCCCACTCGCGTCATGGGCATCCGCGTCGTAGTGATAACTCTGGATCTGGAAACTGGTGTTAGGTCGGAGCAGGATGCGCCCGGTATCCTCGAGGTCGAGATCGAGATAACTGTCGGCACCCAGCACGAAGGAATCGCCGGGGTACACGCTGTCCCCATCCTTGAGCTGGCGGCTGCTGCCGTCCTTGGCGGTGTCGGTGACGCTACCTTGGGCGAGGGCCACTTGGCCCGCGACTTCGGGGCCGGCGGTGGTGGCGGCATCGGGAGCGAGACTGGTGGTTTGCGCGGCTGCGGCGGAAGTGCCGGCTGCCACTGCACTCGCTGCCGCGGGGGCAGTCGAAGCGGCCACAGCGGTGGCTGCCGCCGGAGCCGACGCACTCGCGGGAGCGGGTGCCGTGGCAGGCGCAGGATTCTCCGGCGCCTTGCCGCAGGCCACGAGGCTCAATGACAGGCACAATAAGGTCAAAGCCGAAATGCGCATGCACGCTCTCCGCGCGGGATATCCGATGGTCTGGATGCTAGCCCAGTCGCCCGTATCCTTCCAACAACGCACTCCAGGCTGCCAGGTTGAATCCATCGGCCCCGGAGAGCTTATCCAGGGAGCGTCTGAGGCGCGACAGGTTGGCGCCGCGCCAGGTACCTGCGCCGCGGCGTGTGCCACGATCGAAGTCGATGAGGAAGGGCTTGCCCGCCTCGTCCAGCAATATGTTGTGAGCGTTGAGATCCGCGTGGCAGACCCCCGCATCGTGGAAACGGCGCAGACAGCGCCCCACCGCGCTCCAGGGCATCCGCTCTGCTTCACCCATCGCCAGCCGCTCCGCCAGGCTCCTGGCATCGGGTATGCGACGCGTGATGAGGTCACCTCTATAGAAGAGACCGGCTCGCTCCACCCGAGCCGCCACCGGCTGCGGGACCGGCAGGTCTTCCTTATATAGCGAGTCCAACAGGTGCCATTCCCACCACGGGCGAGAGGCGTCGAGTCCGGCCCAGAGGTAGCGATCACGCACGAATCGACCCGGCACGCCACCGCGCCGGTAGTGCCGCAACACCCACTGGTCCGCACCGCGCATCAGGATCCACGCCGAACCGCGCCCGCCCACAGCTGCCGCCGCCGATGCCGGCGGCTCGAACACCGATGCGTCCGCGTGGTCAAGCAGGGCGTCATCGTATAGGATGACCGCGCGCCCGGATTCTTGTTGCTTCACCGTCATCCTTAGCGGTCCCCAAGCATGGTCAAGCCGTCCGCTCCCGAATCGCTGTGTGTGATGCGCCTGTCGGCGGTGGGTGACGTCTGCCACACGCTACCGGTGGTACGTACCTTGCAGGCCGCATGGCCCACCACGCGCATCACCTGGATCGTCGGCAAACTCGAAGCGAGTCTGGTGGGGGACATCCCCGGCATCGAGTTTATCATCTTCGATAAATCCCAGGGTCCGTACCGCCAGATGCGACGCGCGCTCAAGGGCCGCCGCTTCGACCTGTTACTGCACATGCAGATGTCATTGCGCGCCAGCATCGCCAGCCTCGCGGTGAAAGCACCGCTGCGCCTGGGTTTTGACAGAGAGCGTGCCCACGATCTCCAGTGGCTGTTCACCAACCGCCGCATCCCGCATCGGGACCGACAGCACGTGATGGATAGCCTGTTCGGATTCTCGGAAGCATTGGGTATCGAACGACACGTGCTGCGCTGGGACATCCCGGTGCCTGCGGCGGCCGAGCAGGCCGCCATCCAACTCATCGGCGGCAGACCCACACTCATCATCAGCCCCTGTGCCAACCCTCGCTTCCGCAACTGGCGCAGTTGGCAACCGGAATACTATGCAACGCTGGCGGAACACGCCGCCTCGAAGCATGGCATGCAGGTCTTCATCACGGGCGGGAAGAGCGAGATCGAGAAGTCCTACGGCGAACGCATCACGGCCCTCTCGAAAGCACCGGTGACCGACCTCGTGGGCAAGACCAAGCTGAAGGAGTTGCTGGCGCTACTGAAACAGGCCACGGTACTGGTCTCGCCGGATTCAGGCCCTATCCACATGGGTACCGCTGCCGGCATCCCGGTGATCGGCATCTATGCCACCACCAACCCGGACCGGGCTGGGCCCTATCTCAGCCAGCGCTGGCGAGTGAACCGCTATCCGGATGCCCTGCAGAAGTTCGACGGCCTCACCCCCGAGACCGCCCCCTGGGGCACACGGGTGCGCGACCCAAAGGCCATGGACTGCATCACGGTAGCGGATGTGACCGGGAAGTTGGACGAGCTGATGTCCGCGAAAGCTCGCGGCGAAAAACTTCTAACGGACGGGTAGCGTCAAGATCGCCTCGAGACCACCTGCCGGATGATTCTGAAGAATCAGTTTGCCGCCGTGTAGCTCAGCGATATTGCGCGCGATGCTCAAGCCCAATCCCGTGCCGCCCCCGTCCTGGCTGCGCGCGGTCTCCAGCCGGTAATACGGCTCGAACACTTTCTCCAGTTCATCCAGCGGGATGCCGGCACCGGCATCGCGTATCCGGATCACGACCTCGGAACCGATGTCCTCGACGGTGACGATGGCACGTTTACCATAGCGGATGGCGTTGGTGATCAGGTTGTCCAGTAGACGGCGTAGCGCCCGTGGCCTCAACATCACCGGCCGATCCACCCGGCCGTGCAGTTCCACGTCGTAGCCGGTATCGACGGAATCGGTCTCCAAACTCTCCAGCAGAGCCATCAGGTCTACGCTCTGCAAGGCTTCCCGGTCTTCGAAGCCACGCAGGAAGGAGAGCGTGGCATTAGTCATGTTTTCCATCTCCTGCAGGTCGCGCACCAACTTGGCCTTGAGTTCCTCGTCGGCCAGGAGTTCGGCGCGCAGGCGCAGTCGGGTGATGGGTGTGCGCAGGTCGTGGGAGACGGCAGTCAAGATGCGGGTGCGCTCATATATATAGTCGCGCAGGCGCGCCTGCATGGTGTTGAATGCCACAGCCGCGGCGCGCACCTCCAACGGGCCCTCCTCCGGCAGCGGCGGGCGATGGATGTCGCGGCCCAGTTCGTCGGCGGCGCGAGCCAGGATCGAGAGCGGCCGGGTCAGCCAGCGCACCGCAAGGAATGAAACCAACAACACCGATAAGAGCAATACCGCCAGGCTCAGCACCAGGCGCGCCGGGCTGTCCACCACGCTCGAAGGCCGTGGATGGTCGAAGTTCACCCAGCTGCCATCCTGCAACTGCACCTCGGTGATCACGTGCTGGCTGCGTTCGACCTTGGGGGCATTCACCTCCGCGGGCACGCCGGCCATGGACTGGGCCGGAGTCAATTCCGCCACCACTACCCGCACATCGCGGCCATTACCCAGGAGCTCCTCGAGCGCTGATTTATAGTCGCCGGACTGGAGATCGGACTTGCCATTCACCAGCGGCTGCTCGCTCAGGCTCACCAGCAATCGCGGCGTGGTGATGATGCCGGCGATACGCTGGCGTTCGCGGGCATCCAGGGAATCCATGAGCCGCACCGCCTGGGTCACGCGTTGCGCCCATTGGGCATCGCTGAAGCGGAACAGCGCGTCGTCGCGCTCCGAGAGACTGATGGCGGCACTGATTAGCTGGGCTAGGATCAGGCCCGAGAGCAGCACTAGCGCCAGGCGGCCGAACAGGGAGCGCGGCCACAGGCGTGTCACGCCTCCACCTCCACTGGCACTGCGAACACGTAACCCTCTCCGCGCACGGTGCGGATGAAGGCCGGCACCCGACCGTCATCGCCCAGACGCTGACGCAGGCGGCTCACCTGCACGTCGATGCTGCGATCAAAAGGCATGTGGCTGCCGCGGCCGCGGATCATCTCCGTGAGCTGATCGCGACTCAAGACCTCGCCGGCGTGATGCAGGAACACGCTCAACAGCCGGTACTCGGCGCCGGACAGAGGCGTCACCACCGCATTGGGCGACAGCAGCTGCCGGGTCAGGGTGTCGAGCTTCCAGCCGGAGAACTGGAAGCGGCGCGCCTGTTCGGCGGTCACGTCCTCTGGCAGGGTACGGGCACGGCGAAGGACGCTATGCACCCGTGCCAGCAGCTCGCGGGGATTGAAAGGTTTGGCCAGGTAATCGTCGGCGCCAGCCTCAAGGCCGGTGATGCGGTCCGCTTCCTCGCCGCGGGCGGTGAGCATGATGACCGGCAGGATGGAGCGCGCCCGCAGGCGCTTGCACAAGCTCACCCCGTCCTCACCCGGCAGCATCAGGTCCAACACCGCGATGTCGAAGCGGGTGTCTTCCAGCGCCTCGTCCATGCTGCGGCCATCGGGCACGGCGGTCACGGCGAAACCCTCCCGGGTCAGGTATTCGGACAAGAGGGCGCGGATCTCCGCGTCGTCATCCACTAGCAGGACATGATCGCGTTTGGTCATTCGGGTACATGGATATCGCATGCGTCCGGCCGGACGCTAGGCGGAGATTCTATCCGTGCACCGCGCCTGCGATACGTGCCAGTTGCCGTGATTTGTATCAAAGTGTATCAGTGACGGGCCGCTATGGGTGCGATGCGAGAATATGCGGCGGCCACGGGCGTATGTACTGTCGCCACCTTGAACCAAGACGCGGCGACCGCGTCAAACCCTGTACGTCCCACCAGATCGACACGCTCATGAGCCATCCCCGTACCATCCGTCTCCTCGCCGCTGCGCTCGGCTGCGCGCTCGCGGGAGGCGTATGCGCAGCCGATGCACCGGACGGGGCACCTCATTTCGATCAGCCGCTGACCCTGGTGCAGCTGACAGACCTGACCCTCTCCAACAATCCCGCTACGCGTATCGC
>DASYCJ010000088.1:0-8889 GCA_036500225.1 Gammaproteobacteria bacterium | reverse complement strand
GCTTCAGGCCGGGCGCGGATCGTGGCTGACTACGTGGCCGGGATGACGGATAGATTTGCGACGAAAGAATTCCAACGATTGGCTCAGACTCAATAGCAGACACCAAGATTTGCCGGCAACGTAGGTCAATTTCCCATCCTGGCTGCTCCAATCGATGGTCCAAGTCATGTCGCAAACGCTGTCGTTCGTCATTCTATCGCCTGGAACTGTTGCGGGTTCCCAGCATCGGCCACACCGGCTTGATGAATTTTGAACTCTTAGTGAGTCAGTACCGCATGCATGGCGCGCTCTTCTGATCCTATGGGGAACTCAGACTTGACCTTACGATCAAAGGCGGTCGCGCCATCGCCGTCATACGGTAGGTCTTTCGCGATTGCGGGTGCACGGACGGCGTGCGGGAAAGTGCGATCGGCCAACGGCGCCACTGGCGCTACGATAATTAAGGCTCCACTTCCCTGATTCCGCATGTTTCCCCCGAAGAGCAGTCCTTACGTGCGTGGTAAAATATCGTGCGCTACATATAAGAAAGGCCTTCCATGCCCTCCACCAATCCCGTCCCCACCCGCGAACGGCTGATCGTGGCCCTGGATGTCCCGGATGCCAAGACGGCCCGGGAGTTCGTCAGCACCCTCGGCGATTCCGCCCAGTTCTACAAGATCGGCCTGGAGCTCTTCATGGCCGGCGGCTATTTCGAGTTGCTGGACTGGCTGGTGAAACAGGACAAGCGGGTGTTCGTGGACCTCAAGTTCTTCGACATCCCGGCGACGGTGGGTGCAGCGGTGAAGCAGTTATCCGGCATGGGCGCCACCTTCTGCACGGTGCACGGCAACCAATCCATCATGGAAGCAGCCGCCGAAGCCAAAGGCAAGCTCAAGGTGCTGGCGGTGACGGTGCTTACCAGCCTGGATCGCGGTGACCTGGATGACTTAGGTTTCCAGGTCGATGTAGATAAGTTGGTACTCTCCCGCGCCAAACGTGCCTTGGAAGCGGGCTGCGACGGCGTGGTCTCTTCCGGCATGGAAGCGGCGAAGCTGCGAGAATTCATCGATCGCCGCCTGCTGGTGGTGACGCCGGGCATCCGCCCGGTGGAGAACCGTCCGGATGACGACCAGAAACGCGCCGTGACGGTAGAGATGGCCTTCCAGAGCGGCGCCGACTACATCGTGGTGGGCCGGCCGATCCGTAAAGCAGCTGACCCACGCGCGGCAGCGGAAGCGATCCAGGAAAGCATCGCGAAAGTGTTCTCATCTAAGTGAGCGCGCCCTCCCTCAAGAACGACCTGCTACTGCGCGCGCTGCTGCGCCAGAAGACCCCGCGCACGCCACTCTGGATCATGCGCCAGGCGGGGCGCTACTTGCCGGAATATCGTGACACCCGCGCCCGAGCCGGCAACTTCATCAAGCTCATGAGCACGCCGGAGCTGGCGACGGAGGTCACGCTCCAGCCCCTGAACCGCTTCCCCCTGGATGCGGCGATACTCTTCTCGGACATCCTCACTATCCCCGCCGCCATGGGTCTGGGCCTGCACTTCGTGGAAGGCGAAGGTCCTGCTTTCGAGCATCCGGTGCGGGATGCGGCGGCGGTGGCCAAGCTCGGGGTGCCGGACCCGGAGACGGACCTGCGCTATGTGATGGATGCGGTGCGCATGATCCGTAAAGATTTAGGGGGAAGGGTGCCCCTCATCGGCTTCGCCGGTAGCCCCTGGACCCTCGCCACTTATATGGTCGAAGGCGGCTCCAGTAAGGACTTCGGCCGCATCAAGAAGATGCTTTATGCGGAGCCGGGTACTCTGCACAAACTGCTGGATGTACTGACTCGCTCCGTGATTCAGTACCTCAATGCCCAAATCGCCGCCGGTGCCCAGGCAGTGATGATCTTTGATACCTGGGGCGGCACCCTTACGCCTGCCGCATATAAAGAGTTCTCCTTGCAATACATGAGCGACATCGTGGCGGGTCTCACCCGTGAACACGAAGGCCGACGCGTTCCAACGACCTTGTTCACCAAGGGCGGCGGCCCCTGGCTGGAACTCATGGCCGAGAGCGGTGCCGATGCCTTAGGTATCGATTGGACCCAGGATCTCGCCGATGCGCGCCGGCGCGTGGGCGACAAGGTGGCGCTGCAGGGCAACCTCGAGCCCACGGCGCTCTATGCGCCGCCGGAAGCAATACGGGACTTGGTGTGGAAGACTCTCGCGACCTTCGGCCATGGCGATGGGCATGTATTCAATCTTGGTCACGGCATCCATGCCGATACGCCTCCCGAGAATGTCGCTGCTCTTGTGAAAGCGGTGCATGAACTCAGTCCCGCCTATCACACGTAAAAAAGAAGGCGCCTTGCGGCGCCTTCTTCATCTCTGCATCAGGTTCTTCTATTTAGCCGGCGCTGCATCGGCTGGCGCCGGCGGCATCTCGATGACGGGATGTATCGCATCGTAAGCGGCGATGTCCCCGTCCTTCAGATGTTCCGCCTTCCACACCATGGCCCGATGGATGCGGTGATAACCGCTCGGGTGATCATAGAACAGTATCTCCTCCCACTTGCCCGGCTCCATCTTGCGGTACTCCGAGAGATGGATGGCGGCCTGGGCGAAGCCGTCCGGCATACGTGCTGCGTTCAGGCCGAAGATGTCCGCCTCGGCTTCCTGGGTACGGGTCAAGGTGTTCTGCACCGGTGTCAGCACGAAGAAGTACACGCTGAGCAACGCCGCCATCAACGGCAAGCCCGCCACATCGCTCACGTCACGTATGCCCCAGCGTGCACCATAACGCCGGCGCATGGCCTCGAAGGACCAGCGCAGGAAGGCGAAGCCCAAGACCACCAGTACGCTGATCTCCACCATGCCGTGGAACACGTGGTTCAGCACGTAGTGGCCCATCTCGTGGCCCAGCACCGCCTGCACCTCTTCCGACGAGGCACGGTTCACCAGGTTGTCGTTGAGGCTGATCTGTGTGGTGGCGCCGAGACCGCTGACGTGGGCGCTCATGCGCTTGGTCTGCTTGGAGGCATCAAACTCATACACATCCGTGGCGGGGATGCCGTTGGCCCGAGCGAGGGACAGGATCGCCTGTTTCTCCGGGCCATCCTGCAGGGAATAGAACTTGTTGAACACGGGTTCGAGGTAAGTCGGGCCGATGAAGACACCGAAGATGGTGAAGGCGATGCCGATGCCCGCGCCCCACAGCCACCACGTGCGCGGTGTCTTGCGCACCACTACGTAGATGATGGTGATGATGAGGGTGCCGAAGATCAGTATCAGCGCCAAGCCCTTGAGCTGATCGATCAGGAATGCGCCCATGTCCTGGTTGGACATACCGTACTGGTGCTCACGGAAATAGTCCTCGTAGAGGGTCCAAGGCAGGACCACAAGGGTGGTGAAGAGGATGTACTCGGCGACGTAGAGCGCAGTCTGCAGGAAACGCACCCCGATGAGCCTCTCGTTGAAGTCCCGCATGCGGCGTGAGAGCCCGGTGCCGAGCATGAGCCACGCCACCAGGATGCCCGCCAGGAAGTCCCAGAGCAGCAGCCAGTAACCACCTTCGAAATAGGCATCGGACTTGGCGCGGGCCTCAGGGGACAGGGTGTTGAGCCATTCGTGGGTGGCTTCATCCGCATCGAAAGGCTTCGCAGCCGGTGCACTCGCAGTCGCTGCCGGCGTCACGACGGCGGGACTGGCATCCGGCTTGCTTGGTGTATGAGGGGCTGCATATACGCCCCCGAAGTAAAGAAGCGCAGCTGCGGTAAATACCGCTAACATCAAGCGTTTCATAGGATCACTCCCCGGTTATATCCCGGTGAGTATATAAGACTCCCCACGGATGGGTGACAGGATCGCGCCAGGACTGACATAAGTTGTCAGACTTGGACGGACCCGGTTCGTTCCTGCGCGCCTCGAAACCGCGCTCTGGAGATTCGACGCATGCATCCGAAGACGCGCCTGCTGCTCTTGAGCAGCTCACGCATACCGGGAAGCGGTTTCCTGGAACACGCTGGTGAGCATATCCGTGGATTCCTCGGACCCCAGGTGAAGAACGTTCTGTTCATCCCTTACGCCGCGGTGAGTCGCAGCTATGCGGAGATGACCGGCATCGCGGGCGAGTCCTTCGCCGCCCTCGGTTACAGACTGATGGGCCTGCACGATGCGCCGGATCCGGTGACTGCGATACGCACAGCTCAAGCGGTGGCCGTCTCCGGCGGCAATACCTTCCGGCTGTTGCAGCTCATCCAGTCTCAGGGTCTCTTGCAGCCCCTGCGCGAACGCGCCCAAGTCGGCATGCCTTATATAGGCTGGAGCGCCGGCAGCA
The DNA here is from genome assembly GCA_036500225.1 of Gammaproteobacteria bacterium. Lineage (GTDB taxonomy): Bacteria > Pseudomonadota > Gammaproteobacteria > Natronospirales > REEB76 > DASUBN01. Next base: position 4,585 of record DASYCJ010000088.1, on the reverse strand, counting down.
ACCTCGCCTGCCCCACCATCCGCACCACCAACGACATGCCCATCATCTGGCCCGCCTCCTACGAGGCCCTGGGACTGGTGCCGTTCCAGATCAACCCGCACTACACCGAACTCCTGCCGCCGGAGCACCAGGGCGAGAGCCGCGATGACCGCTTGAAGGAGTTCATGCACCTCAACCCCGGCGTACCGGTGGTGGGACTGCGGGATGGGGCTGCGCTGCGCCTGGATGTCGGGAGACTGACGCTCCTCGGCGGGCATAGCGCCAAGCTGTTCCTGAACGGCAGCATCCGTGAACTCACGCCTGAGGACCCACTGCAGTTCCTGCTGTCGGCCTGAGCCGCGCGCTTCTATATAATGGGGTGCATACGTACCCCTCTTAATTCAGGAGCATCTCCATGGGTCAGGGTGATAAGAAGACGCGCAAGGGCAAGATCTGGCGTGGCAGCTACGGCAATACCCGCAAGCACAAGGTCGCGAAGAAGAAGCCGGCCCCGGGCCTCGCCAAGGCCAAGAAGAAGTAAGCACGCATAACAGGAGTCGCCCATGAGCAAGCGCATCCTCATCGTCGCCCTAGGGTTAGCTGGCCTCGGCCTGGCAGCCTGCAGCAGTGAACCGCCGGTGGCGACGCCCACCAGCATGCTCACGCCAGGCTTCACCATGTCGCAGCAACCGAAGGACGCTATCGTGTTGCCGGACGGACTGGCCTACAAGGTACTGCGGCGGGGCTACGGTACCCAGCATCCGGTCTTGAGCGATCACGTGACCGCCAACTACAGCCTGTGGAAACCGGACGGAACCATGCTGGAGAGCAGCTGCAAGCCCGACGGGACCTGCGAGCCGGCGACCTTCCCGCTGAACGCGCTCATCCCCGGCTGGCAGGAAGCGATCCCGCTGATGACGGAAGGTGAGACCATCGACCTGTGGTTGCCGGTGCAGCTCGCGTATGGCGATCCGCCGCGCAAGCCCAACCGTCCCACCGGTCCGCTCAACTTCGAGATCCAGCTCATCGGGATACAGCACTGATGCGCGCGCTCAGCATATCGATGCTCTCGGCGCTAGCGCTCTTGGCCGGCTGCACCTGGGTGACTCAATCGCCTGAAGCCCTCAAGGCCGACATCGTGATGGTAGATGCCTCCGCGGCGGCCAAGTGCCAGAGGGTCGCCACCAACCAGCTCAGCGTGGCGGATCATCTCGGCACCCTGCAGCGCATGCCGGATGACGTGGAGCATGACCTACGCACCATGGCCATCAACCAGGCAGCCACGGTGGGTGCCGACGCGGTGGCGCCGGTGAGCGATCTGAAGGGCGGTGTCCAGACTTGGGCTCTCCTTCGCTGCAACGGTAAGGTGCCGGCCGCGACGGCGGCGACTGATGCTGCGCCGGAAGCTTCGACGGGAATTAAAACAGTCCCGTATACGCCTCCGCACTGAAGGTCTTATCTCTAGAAGGTCATCACTTTAGCGCCGCTTCAAGCGGCGCTAATTCCTTCTGGTATCGCTTCCAGCGCTGCACCGAGTCCTTATAGATAGGCCTGCGTACCTGCGCCAGGCTCGCGGTACGCACCGCCCGTGAGGATTCGTGGAAACGCAGGCAGGCTTCGTCCCAGGGCAGTTCCAGATGCGCCACTAGGCGCCGGGCCTGGCCCTCCACATCCGCCACCAAATCCTCGTAACGCAGCTCCAGCATCCGCCCTGGCAATGCGGTACGCCAATGGGCCATGAGGGCGTCATACATGCGGTAGAAACGTCCCAGCTCCGCTTGCTCGTAAGCGAAGGGATGGCCGGTGGTGAAGAGCTTGGAGTAACAGGAGAGGCAGGTATCCATGGGCTCACGGCTGACATGGATGATCTTCGCCTGCGGGTAGAGCAAGGCCATCAGCCCCACGAACACCATGTTGCCCGGCAGCTTGTTGGTGATGCGCTTCGCCTCCGGCGCCACGGAATCGAGCCAGGCACTGTAGCGCCGGGCGACGGGCTGGAAAGCCTCGCGGGAGAGCGTGGCGAGCCCAGTGGGCAAGGCATAGTCGCCCGGATCCGGCGGTAGTGCTTCCCGCACACAGGCTCTCAGCGCATGCGCTTCGCCGGCACCGTACACGTCAGGGTGGCTCGCCAGGATCTGCTCCACCAGCGTGGTGCCTGAACGAGGCATGCCCACTATGAATACTGGCCGCGGGTCCTTCGTATCGAGTGCATGGGAGCCGACGAAATTCGCGCCGAATATTTGCGCGAACTCCGTGAAGAAACGCGTTTGACGCGTTTCATCGTAGTTAAGGCCGGCACGCCTCAGGCGATTGCCGGCTGTGAAATGACCGAAAGCCCGTGCGTATTCCTGCTGCCCTTCCCAGACCTTGCCCAGAGCGAAGTGCAGGGCCATGGCTTCGTCTGCCGGCAGCGTAGCAGCACGCTCCGCGAGCCCCATGAGACCGGGCCAGGCGGGATCCTCAGGGCCGAGCTTCTTCACGTCCGCCAAGTTGTAATACGCACCGGCGTAGTCTGGCTTCAGCTTGAGCGCACGTCGGTAATGGGCCTCGGCGGCGATGAAATCACCCTTCATGCCGAGGAGATTGCCCAGGCTGTTCTCTGCCGGCGGATACTCCGGCGCCAACTCCAGCGCGCGGGCGTGGCGACGCAGCGCCTCGTCCACTTCACCCGCTTCCCGCAGGGCCGTACCCACCGTCACTTGCAGGTCCGGATCGGCTGCGCCTATCTCGGCGGCGTGTCGGTATGCCGCCAGCGATTCTTTCCGACGCGCCAGCTGCCGCAGGCTCTCGGCACGATTGAAGCAGGCAGCGAAACTCGAAGGGTCCAGGCTCAGAGCCCGATCAAATTCGGCGAGTGCTCGCAGATAATCCCCGCGGGTCGCGTACAGCATGCCTAAGTTAATGTAGCCGCCGAGGTAATCGGACTTCAGGGCCAGGGCTTCCCGGAACAGCTGTTCTGCATCGTCGCTGCGGCCGAGCTGCTGCAACACGCTCCCCAGGTTGCCGCGGAACTGGAAGTTGTTCGGTGCGAGCAGCAAGGCTCGCTCCAGCCAGGGCAAGGCCGCGGCGCTCTGGCCGCGCTGATGCAACGCGAGGCCCAGGAAATGCACTGCATCCGGTTGAGCAGGTTCCAAGGCCAGCACTGCCCGATAGCCCTGCTCCGCTGCCTCGATGTCTCCGCGCTCATGGGCCTGGATGGCGGCCCGCAGCTGCGCCTGGAGGCCTTCAGACTGCATAGCCGAGAGCGCGTATATGGGGTTCGAGGCGGGACAGGTGCGGTTCCAGGTAAGCCGCGTATCGTCGCCAACGATCCTGGGCATGCTGATAGAGAGGCTGGCTCACTTGGTGGTAGCTCGGGGTCGGGATGCGATCCCGCGCCAGCGCGGCGCGGGCATGTTCCAGCACTGCCGGTGACCAGGGCACTCCCAGGAAATCCAGCAGCTGATGCAAGCTCCGCTCCGGCTCCGCGATCAGCTGCTCGTACTTCACGGTCAACTGCTGCATCGGCAGCCGTTCCCGGTACAGCGCCCACAGTTCCATGACGCCGCAGTAGAGCTCCACCGCCGACTCCAGGGCCGTGAAATGCACGGTGCCACTGTTGATCTCGAAGCTGTTCATGAAGCAGCTCAGCACCACGTCGCAGGGATGGCGCGCCATGAACACCACCGGCGCGCCGGGGAAGACCTGCTGGATGAGCCCGAGATGCGCCGTGCCGAAGGGAGATTTGTCGATGAGTCCCTTGGCCCCATCCCAGCCCGCATCCCGGCTGCTGCGCTGGTGGGCAGCGCGCAACGCCGCGAGTTGCGCCGGCGCGAGATGTGCCAGGTCTTCGGCATAGACCAAGCCGAAACCTATATAGGTATCCAGCATGGCCTGCACCGCAGGCTGTTCTTCCATCACCCACAACGCCGGATGCGCGCCCAGCATGGTGTCGAGGAGCGTGGTACCGGAACGCGGAAACCCGCAGAGGAACACCGGCATGGGCCGTTGTGGCATACCGGCCGCCGGCAAGGTGGCTCCGCGATAGAAACGTTTGAGGGACGCCAGTTGGCGTGGGAACACTTCCCTGAGTACGGCGGGTGCAGCAGCGACGGCGAGGGACAGGCCTTTCGCTGCCTGGAAATGCCCCATGGCAGCGTCGGTCTCATCCAGGGCATCCATGCACCAGCCGAGTTCGAACTCGATGTCACGCTGCAGCGCCAAGGCCAAGCCGGCCTCAACCTTGAGTGCCGACAAGGCCTCCCAGGCTTGCGCTACGTCGCCGCCACGCCTCTGCAGCCGTGCCGCGATGAACCGCAGGGTCACCTGCTGCGGCCAGCGCGCGAGCCCGGTCGCGAGCAAAGCCCGTGCATCGTCCATGCGGTTGAGCTGTTCGTAGACCACCGCTAGGTTCGCATGGGCCTCCGTGAGTTCCGGGTCCGCGGCGATGGCTCGCTGCAATTCCGCGGCTGCTTCCCCATAACGGCCCAGGCTCATGTAAGTGACGCCCGAGGCTTCCCTCAGGTTCGCTTCCGTGGGCTGGAGAGCGAGGGCGCTCTGCAGGAGATCATGGGCTTCACGCATGCGGCCGAGGGCACACAGGGACTTGGCCATAAGCGCCACTACC
>DASYCJ010000087.1:0-1840 GCA_036500225.1 Gammaproteobacteria bacterium | reverse complement strand
GCCGAAGCGCTCGAGAAAGCCATCACCCCGAACACCGCCGCCTTCCTGGTGGAACCCATCCAGGGTGAAGCCGGCATCGTGGTGCCCCCCGCCGGTTACCTGAAGAAAGCCGCCGAGATCTGCAAACGCCACAACGTGCTGCTCATCGCCGACGAGATCCAGACAGGCCTCGGCCGCACCGGCAAGCTCTTGGCCTGCCAGCACGAAGGCGTGCAGCCCGATGGGCTGATCTTGGGCAAGGCGCTCGGCGGTGGCCTGCTCCCGGTCTCCGCCTTCCTGGCACGCAAGGATGTGATGGACGTGTTCCATCCGGGCGACCACGGCAGCACCTTCGGCGGCAACCCGCTCGCAGCAGCGGTGGGCCTCGCGGCCCTGGACGCGTTGGTGGAAGAGAATCTCGCGGAGCGTTGCGCTGAGCTCGGCGCCCATCTCATGGACAAGCTCGCCGCCCTCAAGAGCCCACTCATCAAGAGCCTGCGCGGCAAGGGGCTGTTCGTCGGCATCGAGATCGACCCGAAGCAGGGTCGCGCCCGCGAAGTCTGCGAACGACTCATGGCCCACGGCATCCTGAGCAAGGAGACTCACGAGACCGTGGTGCGTCTGGCTCCGCCTCTGGTCATCACCCGCGAACAGATCGACTGGGCGGTGGAGCGCATCGCGCTGGTACTGGCGGAGATGGGAGAGCTGAAAGCGGCTTCCTGACAGCTTCCTGACTCATCGAATGAAAAGGCCGGTCATGAGACCGGCCTTTTGCTTTGCAGATCCTCGCAGCTTCAGAGCCACGCGGTGGCGGACATGGATTTGTTCTCCGCCAAGTCGATGAGACCCCTGATGTGCCGGTAGATGTACCAGAGCCACGCGCATGCGCTTAGCAGCAAGGCAAGGGGGATGCCAATGAAGGTCACGGCCAGCACCCAGGCGATCACGAAACCCAATACGGTGTACCAAAATGTACGGATCATCCAAGAGTGGTGGCTGGCGATCATCGCGCCATGTTCGTCCTTCGCCACGTAGTTGATGATGAGCGCCACGATGCTGAGCAAGCCCGTGCAGGCGCCGATCAGGTGCAGGATGTAGGAGACGATGACCATGGTGCGGCCGCTATCGGAACTCATGGGCTATTCTCCCGGAGAGGTCGTTTCAAGTGACTGTAGCAGTACCAGGGAACTCTAGGCGCACCCGGCGATTCTGCTTGCCCTTCTTCTCCACCTTCGTGATCAGTACCTCGCCGATCTCGCCGATGCGGGCCACGTGGGTGCCGCCGCAGGGCTGCAGGTCGATGCCTTCCACCTGCACCAGCCGCACCTTGCCGGTGCCGCGAGGCGGCTGCACCGAGAGGGTCTTCACCAGTTCCGGCTGGGCATCCAGTTCCGCGTCGGTGATCCAACGGAAGGAGACGGATGCATCCTGCTGGATGAGTGCCTTGAGCTTCTCCTGCACGTCGGCTTGATCCGGGCTCTCGGGCAGGTCGAAATCCAGGCGCCCGTAGCCGTCTCCCACCGCGCCGCCGGTGACGGGGGCGATGATGATGGCGGAAAGGAGATGCAGGCAGGTATGCATGCGCATGAGCCGGTGGCGCCGATCCCAATCGATGCGGCCGGCGAGTCGTGTACCCGGGGTGAACTCAAACGCTACATCGTCCAGCACATGGGCCACGCTGCCGGGCACTTCGCCCTTGCGGGTATCCGTGATCCTGAGCGCGCGACCGTCCGGCAGGGTGAGCAGGCCGGTATCCCCGGGTTGGCCGCCGCCCTCCGGATAGAAGAGCGTGCGGTCCAATACCACCCGCCCCGGGACCGCGCTCACCACCTCCGCCTCGAAGGCGGTGGCGTAGGCGTCA
>DASYCJ010000086.1:0-19898 GCA_036500225.1 Gammaproteobacteria bacterium | reverse complement strand
GTGGGCCCGCACTGCATCCGGCGCTAGGCGGCGGTAGTCCACGAGGCTGCCTTGGTCGCCCCGTTCCAATACGTCCTTGAGCCAGGCACTGAAACGCGCCACGTAAGATTCGTCCTGGCCCGGCGCGGGACGGAAGAATTCACGCAGGTTATGGGTAGCGCCACCGCTGGCGAGGATCAGCACACCGTCATCTCGCAGCGGCGCGAGGGCCTTGCCGACCGCGAGATGGTGCGCCGAGCCTGCACCGGTCTGCAAAGAGAGCTGCACTACCGGGATATCAGCCTTGGGATACATGAGTAGCAGTGGTACCCAAGCACCGTGGTCGAAGCCGCGCGCCGGGTCCGCATGCACTTCGAGTCCCGCGGCTTGCAGCAGGCCGGCGGTCTGCTGCACCAGATCCATGGAACCGGGTGCGGCGTAGCGCATCCGGTACAGCTCCTCCGGGAAACCGTAGAAATCGTGGATAGTCTGTGGATGCGAGGAAGTAGTGAGAGTCGGTGCATGGGTATCCCAGTGGGCTGACACCACCAGGATGGCGCGGGGTGCGGGAAGAGAAGCGCCGAGGTTCTTGAGGAATACGTGGGTGGGATGCTCCCGATCCATGGGCAGCGTGGGCGCGCCGTGGGAGACGAACAGCGCAGGGAGGCGCTGGCTCATTCCATCACCACCGCCGCTTCCTTAGGCTGCGACTTGTCGAACTTGGGACGTCGCAACAGCATGACGACGGGTATGGCGATCAGGCTCAGGATCATCATGAGCTTGAAGTCGTTGTTGAAGGCGATCATGGCCGACTGGCGCGTGATCATGCCGTTCAGCATGGCGAGATCATGGGTGCTGGTGAGGTCCGTGACCATGGGCGAGGAGGCCAACGCATGGTTGTAGGGCGTGATGTGCTGGGCCAGGGACTGGTGGATGATCTGGCCGTTGCGGTCCAGCAGGGTGAAGGCCACGGAGATGCCTATGCTGCCGCCAAGGTTGCGGATCAGGTTGTAGACGCCGGTGGCCTCGGTACGCAAGGCGCCGGGCAAGGTGGAGAAGGCCATGGTCATGAGGGTGATCATGGACAGACCCATGCCTAAGCCCTGCACGAAGCCGGTCCAGGTGAGGGCCCAGATGTCTATCTGCAGGTCGAACTTACTCATCTCGTAGAGCGACCAGGCCATGATGGCGAGGCCGGTACTGATGCTGATGCGCGGGTCGATCTTGTTGGCCATGCGCCCAGCCACGATCATGGTGAGCATAGTGCCGATGCCGCGAGGCGTGAGTACCAGGCCAGTGGTCACCACCGGATAGCCCAGGAGATTCTGGGCGAAAGGCGGGATCAAGGCCATGGCCGCGAACAGCGTGGTGAACACCACCAGGCCCACCACGGTGCTAAGCACGTAGTTGCGGTCCTTGAACAGGTGCAGGTCTATATAGGGATGCTTGGTGCTGGTGGCGTGGATCATGAACATCCAAATGCCGCAGAGGAGCAGCCCGAACTCGATGATGATCTCGGGAGAGGCGAGCCAGTCTACGCGCTCGCCGCGGTCCAGCATGAGCTGCAGCGCGCCGATGGCGACGCTCAGGAATATGAATCCCATCGCATCGAAGGTGCGGGTGGTGTTGATGGCGGTCTCATGCACGTAGGTCGTGACCATGCCCACCGTGAGCAGGCCTACCGGGATGTTGATGAAGAACACCCAACGCCAGGAATAACTGTCCGTGAGCCAGCCGCCCAGGGTCGGTCCCAGGATGGGTCCGAGCATGATGCCCACGCCGAAGATGGCCATGGCCATGCCGTGTTTCTCGCGTGGATAGCTGTCCAGCAGGATGGCCTGGGAGATTGGCACCATGGAGGCGCCGAACAGGCCCTGGGCGATGCGGAACAGCACGATCTCCGTGAGGGAGGTGGAGATGCCGCAGAGGAACGAGGCGATGGTGAAGCCGACGATGCTGAAGAGATACATCTTCTTGCGGCCGAAGCGGCCCGCGAGCCAGCCGGTGGGCGGCGTCATGATGGCCGCGCCCACGATGTATGAGGTGAGGACCCAAGCCACTTGATCCTGGGTGGCGTTGAGGCTGCCCTGCATGTTGGGCAGGGCCACGTTGGCGATGGTGGTGTCCAGCACCTGCATCAGGGTGCCCAACATCACCGCGATGGTGATCATCGCGGTGTGCGGTTCACCCTCGGCCGGCTTGGAGAAGTTCATGACCACGGCTTAGTTCTGCGGGCTGCCCTGGTCTGCGCTGGCCTCGCCGAAGATCGGGTTGTAGTGAGTGTCGATGTTGACCTCGGCGCTCATGCCGGCGCGCAGGTCCGGTTCTCCTTCAGCTTGATCGAGGGCGATGCGTACCGGGATGCGCTGCACCACTTTCACCCAGTTGCCGGTGGCGTTCTGCGCCGGCAACACTGAGAACACGGAGCCGGTGCCCGGCGCGATGCTCTCCACGCTGCCCTGCCACTTGTGACCCGGGTAGGTGTCGACTTCCACTTCGACTTTCTGGCCCACGTGCACACGGGTCAGTTGGGTCTCCTTGAAGTTCGCCTCGACCCAGCGCTTGCCGCTCATGACTAGAGCGAACACCGGATGGCCGGCGCCGACGATGTCGCCGGGCTTGATGTCCACTTCAGTGACCACGCCGGCAGCGGGGGCCTTGAGGGTGGCGTAGGAGAGCTGCAGCGCGGCGTCGTCGCGTGCGGCCACGGCCTGCTTATAAGTAGCCTGCTGGGTGTAGGGCAGGGAGGGGTCGCCGTTCAGGTTGGCGCGGATCTGCGCGATCTGCTGCTCGGCTACCGTGAGTTGGGTCTTCATGTCGTCGAGCTTGGAGGCGGCCACCACGTCCTGCTTGACCAAGTTGGTGTCGCGGTCCACTTCACGGCGCAGATACGCCGCGTGGGCCTCGGCACCCACCAGGGAAGCCTGCTGGGCCTGGATGTCGTTGCGCACCGTATCCAGGTTGGCGTTGGCCTTGTCGAGGGCGATCTGGAAGGGCTGCGGATCGATGCTGAGCAGCACCTGGCCGGCGGCCACCACCTGGTTCTGCGCCACCGGCACGGTGATCACGCGGCCTGCCACCTGGGGCGCCACGTTCACTTGGTCTGCCACTACATAAGCGTTATCGGTGTCCTGGTAGCGGGAGCTGTGCACCCAGTACCAGAGGCCGGCGATGATGAGCACGATGGGCAAAGCGACCATCAAGAGGAGGCGGCGCAGACGCGGATTCATTCTTTTGACATCCTTCCGGGAGCATGGGAGAATGGACTAGACGGTCTAGTCTAATTTGACGGGATAACGATGTCAAACAATCTGATCCAAAAAGCCGTGAAAACCGCGCTTTATGCCATGGCCGGCTTCGCTGTGAGCGCCAGTGCCAGCGCTGCGACCCTGGAAGAGGCACTGACCCAGGCCTGGCAGAACAATCCCAGCCTGCTGGCGGAACGGGAATCCCTGGCCGCTGCCCAGAACCGGGTGGATGAGGCTCAGGGCGGTTACTACCCCCAAGTGAAGCTGTTCGGCGGCATCGGCACCTCGCATAACGACGTCAGCTTCATGGCGATCCCGGGTTTCGCCTTGCCCCTCAATGAATTCTCACTGAACACCCGTCAGATAGGTATCGAGGCGGACCAGACCCTGTATGCCGGCGGCAAGGTCAGCGGCACCGTGGACATCGCCCAGCATGAGCGCGACGCGGAAGAGGCGCATCTGCATGGCATCGAACAGGGCGTGCTGCTGGATGCGGCCCAGGCTTATATGAACGTATTGGAATCCCAGGCGGTGCTGGCCCTGGAGCAGAGCAACGAGAACGTGCTGAAGCAGGCGCTGGACGCCGCCCAGGCCAATTTCGACAACGGCGAAGTGACACACACCGACGTGGACCAAGCCAAAGCGCGTCTGGCGGGTACCCAGGCGGCGCGCATCCAGGCCGAAGGCGCCGTGACCTCTTCCCTGGCGAGCTACGAGCGGGTGATCGGCAATGCACCGGACAACCTGCAGCAGCCGGTGGCGCTCAGCGGCTTACCCGGCAGCCAGCAGGATGCGCTGGCTCTCGCTGACCACAACTTTGCGGTGATCACGGCCCAGGCCGAGAGCGCCGCGGCTGACAGCAACGTGGACGTGGCCGAGAGCGGCATGAAGCCCAACGTCACCCTGGTCGGGCAGATATCCAAGGCCAGGGAGCCGCAGTTCCTGTTCGAGAGACTCGACACCCGCTCCATCATGTTGAACCTCTCCATGCCGCTATATGCCGGTGGCTCGCTCACCTCCCAGGTGCATGCGGCCAAGCATCAGGCGGCCAGCAGCCAGCAGCAGGCGCTGGATGCGCGCCGACAGGCGCGGGATCAGGTGATCAGCGCCTGGCAGGCCTATCAGACCGCGACCGCCGGCCTCGCCGCTATCCAGGTGCAGATCACCGCCTCCCAGTCCGCCTACGACGGCGTGCTGGCGGAGTACAAGGAAGGCGAGCGCACCACCCTGGATGTACTGAACGCGGAGCAGGAATTGCTGAACGCCAAGGTGAACCAGGTGAAGGCCCAGAGCGACGAGACGGTCGCGGAATACTCCCTGAAAGCTGCCACCGGTTCCTTGACCGCCGATGACCTGCACCTCAAGGTGCAGGACGCCTCCGACACGGCGGCGGCCTCCGAGTAGCGCCCATGACCGGCACGCTGCAAGAACCCCCCACTACCGCCGGACGCGAGGCCAAGCGCGACGCGATCCTGGAGGCGGCGCGCAAGGTGTTCATGGAAGTAGGCTTCGGCGCCACCAGCATGGACAGCATCGCCGCCGAGGCCAAGGTCTCCAAGCAGACGGTCTACAACCACTTCGGTTCCAAGGAAGACCTGTTCGCCGCCATGATCCGCTACTGGGTGGAGCAGAAGCTGGTGGTGCTGAACGAAGCCACCAAACACGTCAAACCCGAAGATACGCTGCGGGCCATGGCTCACAACTTCCTGGACCATGACAGCGCTGAGCAGCGGGTCGCCATGTACCGGATCCTGATGGCCGAGTCCCCGCGCTCTCCCGAGTTGGGTGGCATCTTCTACAACGCGGGGCCCGCGGTGGTCCGCAAGTTCGTGGCGGATTACCTGGCCGAGCAGCACAAGCGCGGCGCGCTGTACGTGGAGAACCCGCAACTCACGGCAGAGCAGTTCTTCGGCATGCTGAACGGCTGTCAACTCAAGGCCCAACTCGGCATCGAGAAGTTGCCGAGCAAACAGGCCATCGACAACTACATCGACCACGCCGTGATGCTGATCATGCGAGCGCTATCGCCCAAAGGGCGTTAGTGCCTATCGTCATCACGTCTGGAAATTCCGTCCCTGGAATCCCAGACTCGGAGAATCCGGGGTGAGCCCGTATCCACCTTCGCTTCGCGCACGGCGCATCCTTGCGCCGTGACGCCTCAGAAGCGCCAGCCCGGGTCTGTCGTCGCCGTCAGGAACTGAACTCCTGTAGTGGATTTGCGGCTACGCATCCTGCCCCCGCTACGAAGTGCTGAGGCAAGCACCTGCCTGTCCGCCCGCCATTCCACAGCGAATCCCTCGAGCCGGTGTAGACTGGCCGCCGGCGCTTTGCGCCGTATCCGAATCCTTGCGGGGGAATCCCATGCTGTATCGCCGTCTCGCCGTCGCCCTCATCGCGGGCTCCTTCATGGTCGCCTGCGCCAACCAGGGCGTGAGAATCACGGGCAGTAACGCCCCCGAGGCGGCGCCGTCGGTGGACATCGCCTATACCAAGTTCACCCTCGGCAACGGCCTCACGGTGATCGTGCATGAGGACCACAAGGCGCCCATCGTGGCGGTGAACGTCTGGTACCACGTGGGTTCCAAGAATGAGCCGGCCGGCCGCAGCGGTTTCGCCCATCTCTATGAGCACCTGATGTTCACCGGCACCCAGCACGCGCCGGAGGGCTTCGACCAGCTCCTGGCCACCATCGGCGGCACCGACAACAACGGCACCACCAACCAGGACCGCACCGAATACTTCGAGAACGTGCCCAAGAATGCCCTGGATACGGCGCTGTGGATGGAGTCCGAGCGCATGGGCTTCCTGCTGCCGATATTGGATCAGAAGAAGCTCGACACTCAGCGCGGCGTGGTGCAGAACGAGAAGCGTCAGGACGAGAACGCGCCCTATGGCAAGGTGGAACTGCATGTGGCAGAGGCCACTTACCCCGCCGCGCATCCCTATCATCATACGGTGATCGGCTCCATGGATGACCTGAACGCCGCCAGCCTCACCGACGTGCGCGAATGGTTCCAGACCTACTACGGCCCCAACAACGCAGTGCTGTCCATCGCCGGCGACGTGGACACCGCTGATGTGAAGAAGAAGGTCGAGCTGTACTTCGGTGCTATCCCGGCCACGCCCCCGGTGGCGCACGTGAAGGAGTGGGTGGCGAAGATGAGCGGCACCCAACGCGAGGTGCTGCAGGATCGGGTGCCGGCGAGCCGCGTGTACATGGTGTGGAACATCCCCGGCGCTTCCTCTCCTGAAGAGGACTACCTGGACATGCTGAGCGGTGTGCTGGCAGACGGTAAAGCCTCGCGCCTGTACAAGCGCCTGGTGTATGACGACCAGGTGGCGAGCGGCGTGGAAGCCTATGTCGACGATCATGAGATCGGCAGCCAGTTCATCATCGTGGCCACGGCCTTGCCGGGCAAACCCCTCGCCAAGGTGGAATCGGACATCCAGGACGAGATGGCGAAGTTCCTGAAAGCGGGTCCCAATCCTGAGGAACTGGCCCAGGCCAAGGTCTCGGAATACTCGGGCTTCGTGCGCGGCATCGAACGCATCGGCGGCGACGGTGGCAGTTCGGATGTGTTGGCCGAGGGTGAGGTGTACGAAGGCGATCCGGCCGCGTACCAGGAATCCCTGGTGCGCATCCAGGCTGCCAGTGCCGATCAGCTGAAAGCCGAGGCGGTGAAGTGGCTCTCGGATGGCGTCTACATCCTGGACGTGGTGCCCTACGGCGACTACAACGTTGCTGCCAAGGATGCCCCGCGTGACACGCCGCCCGTTCCCGGGGCTTTCCCGCAGGTGAGCTTCCCCAAGCAGGAGACCGCGACCTTGAGCGACGGTCTCAAAGTGATACTGGTGCATCGCGACGGCGTGCCGCTGGTGAACTTGTCCTTGGTGCTGGACGCGGGCTACGCCTCGGACCTGGATTCATCACCGGGCACCGCGCGTCTCGCCATGGCGGCACTCAGCGCGGGTACCCATCGACGCGATGCCTTGCAGATCAGCAGTCAGTTGGGCGATTTGGGTGCCGAGATGGGCGCGGGCTCCAGCCTCGACACCAGCGGCGTCAACCTCTCGGCCCTCAAGGCCAAGCTCGATCCGGCGCTGGCGATCTTCGCCGACGTGATTCTGGATCCCACTTTCCCGGATTCGGACGTAGCCAAGCTGCGTAACCAGCAGTTGGCGGGCATCCAACAGGAACGGAAGTCGCCGGTGAGGATGGGCCTCCGGGTGCTGCCGAGGCTCTTGTACGGAGAGGGCAACGCCTATTCCTTACCACTCACGGGTTCCGGATACGAGACGACTGTCGCCAAGCTGACACCGGCCGACCTGAAGCGTTTCCACGACACCTGGTTCAAACCCAATAATGCGACTCTCTTGATCGTGGGTGACACGACCCTGGCTGAGATGAAGCCGAAGCTGGAGAAGCTATTCGGCGGCTGGAAGGCGGGCAGTGTGCCGGCCAAGACACTCAAGGACGTGGCGCTGCCGGCGGCTTCCTCCGTGTACCTGGTGGACCGGCCCGGTTCAGAGCAGAGCATCATCCTGGCCGGCAACGTGGCGCCGCCCTATGGCACGCCGGACAACATCGCCATCCAGACCATGAACACCGTGTTGGGCGGCGACTTCACCTCCCGCATCAACATGAACCTGCGTGAGGACAAACACTGGGCCTACGGCGCATCGTCCCTGCTGTGGTCGGCGCGCGGACAGCGGCCCTTCATCGTCTATGCACCGGTGCAGACCGACAAGACCGGCGCCTCCTTGGCGGAGATCCGCAAGGAATTGACGGAAGTGGTGTCGACCCGACCCGTGACGGCGAAGGAACTGGCTCGTGCCAAGAGCCTGGGCACCCTGACGCTGCCCGGCAGTTGGGAGACCAACCGTGCTGTGCTCGAGTCCCTGGAATCCCAGGTGACCTATGAGTTGCCGACGGACTACTGGGACAGCTATGCCGGCAAGGTAGAAGGCCTTGATCTCGATGAGGTGAACAAGGCGGCCGCCGAGGTGGTGCACCCGAAGCAGATGGTGTGGGTGGTGGTGGGCGACCGGGCCAAGATCGAGGCGGAGGTGAAGGCCCTCAACCTGGGGCCAATCCATTACATCGATGCGGATGGGAATCCGATGCCAAACCCCTGACACCTATATAGACAGGCGAAAAAAGAGCCCCCGTCGTGAGACGGGGGCTTTTTCTTTGGATTTTCTTGCGGCTTTAGCGCCGGGTATTGCCGAGGAGACGCAGGATCTCCAGGTACAGCCACACCAGGGTCACCATCAGGGCGAAGGCGCCGTACCACTCCATGAAACGCGGCGCGCCCATGGCGGTCTGGCGGGAGATGATGTCGAAGTCCAACACCAAGTTGAAGGCGGCGATGGCCACGATCACCAGGCTGATGCCGATGGACAGGCTGGTATGGCCGTAGATCATGCTCATGTCCACGCCGAACATCGACACGATCCAGGTCACGAGGTAGAACAGCATGATGCCGCCGGTGGCGGCGAACAGCATGCGGCGGAAGCGGTCCGTCACCTTGATGACGCCGGTGCGGTACAAGGCCAGCATGCCGAAGGCCACCGCCAGTGTGAGACCCACCGCCTGGATCACGATGCCGGGGTAGCGCAACTCGAACATGGCGGAGAAGCCGCCGAGCGCCAAACCTTCACTGATGGCATAGAGGGGCGCCGTGATGGGCGACCAGTTGGGCTTGAACGAGGTGGCGAGGGCGAACACCAGGCCGCCGATGACGCCGCCGATCACATAGGGGGTGATCGCTTCGACAGAACGGGTCGTATAGAACTGGCTCCAGACCCAGCCGGCGGTGATGGTGAGCAGCACCAGCATGATGAAACTCTTGCCGATGGTGCCGGCGATAGTGGCCCGGTCCCCGCCGATGACACCAGGCTGGGTGAAAGCCTTAGTGCGCAGGATCGGGTTGCCGGTCTTGTTGGGTTCGTTCATGGACTTGAGGCTCCAAGTGGGAAGATGCAGATGGGATATTGTAAGCCGCCCGCCCCCAGGGGGCGACGGGTTAAACTGTCTACATAAAGCCATAGATAGGGTCTGAGTCCATGAGTTTCAAGCGTATCTGGCACCAGGCGGACGTGCTGGCCGCATTGGCTGCGGGCGCGACCGTGGTGACTTCCGGTGAGCGCCTGGCCCGGGCGGTGCGGCTGGTGCATGGGGATGCGCAACTGGCCGCCGGCGCCTCGGTCTGGGAACGACCCGCGGTCTTCTCTTATTCCAGTCTCATCGATCGCCTATATGACAGCGCGGCGGACGCGGCCTTAAGCGCGCCGGATCGCCCTCTGCCCCTGCGCATCTCGGATGCAGCCCGCGAGAGCCACTGGGAGGCGGCGATACGCAACTCGACCCAGGGAGCCGGATTGTTGCAGGCGACTGCGGCGGCGCGTGCCGCGGCCCAGTCCTGGGATCTCACGGTGGCATACCGCCTGCCCCTGGAACGCATCGCAGAAGGGGACGAGGATGCACAGGCTTTCGCCGCATGGGCGGCAGAGGTGCTGACGGCGAGCAGGAATGCGGGTTGGCTCGAGGATGCACGCCTCACGGATTGGCTGGCGACGCGTCTACGGGAACAGGCGCTGCCGGTGCCGCGCCGGATGGTGTTCGCGGGCTTCGATGAACTGACGCCGCAGCAGCAGGAACTCATGGAGAGCTTGAGAGCTGCGGGTTGTGAAGTGCAGCGATTGGAGATGGTCCCCGGAAGCGCGCCGCGAGCACAGCGCCGGCAAGAAGACGATGCGCGGGCCGAGCAACGGGCCGCTGCTGCCTGGGCTCGTAGCTTGTTGGAACAGGACCCCGCTGCCTGCATCGGTATCGTGGCGCGGGACCTGGATGGCTGTCGCGCTTCCCTGGCGCGCGCCTTGGATGACGCCCTGTGCCCGGTGGCTTCCACCGGGCAGGCAGTGCCGCGTCCTTACGATCTCTCTCTCGGCCTGCCCCTGGATTCTTTCCCGGTGGTGCACGCGGCCCTGGCGACGCTGGATCTCCTGCGCCGACGTACGCCGTTCCCCACCGTGAGTATGTTGTTGCGTTCGCCTTTTCTGGGCGGCGCCGATGTGGAACGGGACGCACGGGCGAGATTAGAACTGCGGCTGCGCGGCCGGGTGAGTGAGGTGATCGGGCTCAAGGCCCTCTCATCCTTCGCTGCGACCCTGGGCACGGCGCCGCGTCTGCTCACGATATTGCAGGCCCTGATGGAGAAGGGCACGGCCTTGCCGGCGCGACAAGCGCCTTCCGCGTGGGCCGGGGATTTCGCCGATGTATTGACCCGCGCTGGTTGGCCCGGCGAACGGGCCTTGGGCAGCGACGAATATCAGGCGGTGACGGCGCTACAGGATCTCATGGGTTCCCTGGTACATCTGGATGCGGTGTTGGGGCCTGTGACGGCGAGCGAAGCCTTGTCGCGGCTGAAACGATTGAGCGCAGAACACATCTTCCAGCCGGCAGGTGGCGATGCGCCGGTGCAGGTGTTGGGACTCCTGGAGACATCCGGTCTCGACTTCGACCATCTCTGGGTGATGGGTCTCTCTGACGCGGCCTGGCCCGCGAGCCCGCGTCCAGCGGCTTTCATACCGGTGCGCCTGCAGCGGGAATACGGCCTGCCCCATGCGAGTGCCGCCATCGAACTCAAGTTCGCACGACGTATCACGGAACGGCTCCTGGCGAGTGCAGCGCAGGTGGTGGTGAGCAACCCCGCCAGTGAATCGGACCAGGAACTCAGGGTGAGCCCGTTGGTGGCAGAGTTGCCCCTCATCGACGGCATCGGCTCGCCCAGCAAGGATCACCGGGCGCGGCTGCAGGGCGAGTTCGAGCGGGCGGCCGAGACTTATATAGATATGCGGGCGCCGGCATTACTGAGCGGCGAACAGGCCCGCGGTGGCGCCTACCTCCTGACTTCCCAATCCGCCTGTGCTTTCCAGGCCTTCGGCAGTTTCCGCCTGGGCGCTGAGCCCCTGGAAGAACCGGCTCTGGGGCCCGATGCCCTGGAGCGGGGCAGCCTGATGCATGCGGTCCTGCACGGAGTCTGGGCGGAACTCAAGAGTCACGCCGGGCTCGCAGCCTTGGATGCAGCGGCGCGCCGTGAATTGGTGAGCCGCTGTGCGATGACGGCGGTCTCGGCTCGGGCTGCGGTATTGCCTGAGGTGTACACGCCGCGGGTGTCCGAGTTGGAACAGGATCGGATCACGCGCCGGGTCTTGGCTTGGCTTGATATCGAAGCGCGGCGTGCGCCGTTCACCGTGGTGGAATCGGAGACCGAGCACCGCCTGAAGATCGGCCCTCTGACCCTGCTGACGCGCATTGACCGTATCGATGCACTCGCAGATGGCGGGCGCCTGATCCTTGATTACAAGACTGGCCGAGTGAAGCTGCAAGCCTGGCTGGAAGAGCGGCCCGACGATCCGCAGTTGCCCCTGTATGCACTGGGTGAGCGCAAGGAGCTGGCGGGGGTAAGTTACGCCAGCCTCAGACCCGGTGAGCTGGGCTTCCTGGGTCTCGCGGCCCAGGGTGGCATGCCCGAGGGCATCGGCGCGTATGCGGAGAAGCGCAGCAAGCCGGACGAGGTGCCGGACTGGGACGCGCTGCTCGCCTATTGGGAGAAGAACCTGACTCAGTTGGCGGAGGCTTATGCCGCCGGCGATGCGCGGGTGGACCCGAAGCGCCCCCAGACCTGTGCGTACTGCCATCTTTCGACCTTGTGCCGCATCCACGAGCTGCGCGGTGCGGAACTGGAGCAAGCGGAGACGGAGGCGGACGACGATGAATGAAGCCGCCCTCGCAGCTGATACCGCGGCTCGTCGCCAGGCGTTGGACGTAGCGATCTCCTGCATCGTGCGGGCACCGGCCGGTTCGGGCAAGACCGAACTCCTGACCCAGCGTTATCTGGCCTTGCTCGTGACGGTAGAGGAACCAGAAGAGATCATCGCTATCACCTTCACCCGCAAGGCGGCGGGTGAGATGCGCAGCCGCATCGTGGCGGCGTTGGAATCCGCCGCCGGTCCTGAACCTGAACAGGCCCACAAGCGGGCGACTTGGGAACTGGCGAAGCGTGCCGAAGCGCGTTCCCAGCAACAGGGCTGGCAGCTCACGGCCCATCCGGCGCGCATGCGCATCCAGACCATCGACTCCCTGAACGCGGAACTCACGCGGCAGATGCCGCTGCTCTCGGGCTTCGGCGCCCAGCCGCGGGTGAACGAGCGTCCGCTGGAACTGCATGAAGAAGCAGCGCGGCGTAGCTTGCGTCTGCTGGATGAGGGCGAACCGGACCAGGCGGCTGCGGTGCACGGGCTGGCGCAGCACCTGGACAACGATCTCGGGCGCATCCATCGCTTATTGGCGCGCATGTTGATGCGCCGTGACCAGTGGCTGCGGCACCTGAAGAGCGACCGCGTGAGTCTGGAAGCGGCTTTGGCGCGGGAAGTGACGGGGCATCTCACGCGACTGAGCGCCGCCTTGCCGCAGGCATGCCGTCAGGAACTGGTAGAGTTGACGTCGCTGGCGGGGCAAGTGTTGCGTGGAGAGGGTGCGGACAGCCGCATCGTCGCTTGCGCCGATATCGCGGCATTACCTCCCGCGGATGAGACGGGACTTGCAGCCTGGGCCGGCATCGCCGAGTTCCTGCTGACCAGCAACGGCAGCTGGCGCGCGCGGCACGACAAGCGCCAAGGCGTGCTTAGGGATGACGCGCCAATGAAGGAGCGTGTCGCTGCCTTGCTGCGGCGTCTTGAGAGCGAGGAGTCCTGCCGGGCCCTGTTGGCATTGGCACCCAAGCTGCCGGAACCCCGCTACAGCGATGAGCAATGGCAAGTGCTGGATGCCTTGCTGAGACTACTGCCTCTCGCCACCGCGCAGCTGCGACTGGTGTTCGCGGAGCGCGGCGAAGTGGATTTCGCGGAAGTCTCTCTAGGTGCCTCCCAGGCGCTTGGCGAGCCGGAAGCCCCGACGGACCTGGCCCTGGCGCTGGACTATCGCATCCGCCACCTGCTGGTGGATGAGTTCCAGGACACCTCCGTCAATCAGTTCGATCTCCTGGAGATACTCACCGCCGGTTGGCAGCCAGGCGACGGCCGCACGCTTTTCCTGGTGGGCGACCCGGCACAGTCCATATATAGGTTCCGGGAGGCGGAGGTGGGCCTGTTCCTGCGAGCTTGGGAGCATGGCGTGGGTGGCGTGCCACTGCGAGCCCTGCAATTGCATGCCAATTTCCGCTCGCGGCCGGCGCTAGTGGAATGGAGCAATCGCAACTTCGCCGGCATCTTCCCCAGCATCGCGGATGTGGCCAGCGGTGCTGTGCCATATGTGGACGCCGCGGCGCAGCGCGGGGCGGCCGGTGATGTGGCGGTGAAGGTGCACGGCTTCATCGACGCAGGGGATGGCGCCTGGCGCGACGCGGAGGCGGCGCGGGTGTTGCAGATCGTCGCGCAGGCGCGTGCTGATGGCAGGAGCGTCGCGGTGCTGGCGCGGGCCAAGAACCACCTGGCAAGCATCGTGCGCGGGTTACGCCGGCAGGGCGTGCATTTCCGGGCAGTGGAAGTGGAGAACTTAGGGGGTCAGCCAGTGGTGCAGGATCTCCTGGCCCTGACCCGCGCCTTGGCTCATCCCGCCGACCGCACGGCTTGGCTCGCGGTGTTGCGCGCCCCCTGGTGCGGTCTCAGCCTCGCGGACCTGCATGGCCTCGCGGCCGGCGATCTGGATGCCACCATCGTCTCCTGTTTGCAGTCAGCGGATGCCTTGGCGAAGCGCCATGTGCGCTTCGCGCACACGCGCAGTGTCTTGTCGCGCGCACTCACGGAGCGGGCCCGTGGCAGCTTGCGGGAACAGGTGGAGCACACCTGGATCGCACTCGGCGGACCTGCCGCCTTGGCAGGCGCTGAAGCCCTCGCGGACGCGGAGGCCTATCTTGAGTTGTTGGAAGAGCTGGACGAGGGCGGCGCGCTGCCGGGCGTGGCTGAACTGGAACAGCGCCTGGCACTCCTGTTCGCGCGGCCCGACCCGGAGGCGGATGAGAGCTTGCAGCTCATGACCGTCCACAAGGCCAAGGGCCTGGAATTCGATGTGGTGATCCTGCCGGCCCTCGCGGCTGCCACCCGAGGCGACGACCAAGACCTTCTGGTATGGCTGGAGCGGCCCAGAGCTGAGAGAGAAGCGGACATCCTGTTGGCACCGCTGGATGCGCCGGGCCAGGACCACAAGGATCCTCTGTATGCCTGGGTGCGGTTGCTGCGCAAGGAGCAGGCGCGCTTGGAGAAGGCGCGCCTCCTATACGTGGCCGTGACTCGGGCGCGGGAACAACTGCATCTCCTGGGTGCGGTGACAGTGAAGGACAAGGATGGCCAGCGCATGATCGCTGATCCTAAGCCAGGTTCCCTGTTGGCTCCCCTGTGGCTGGCCATCAAGGCAGAATTCGAAAGCAGCCTGGACGCAGCGGCATCGGCGGTGACCGCGCAGGGCCGCCCGGCTGCGGGATTCACCCGACTGAAGCAGGATTGGGTACTCCCGGGACCGGAGGCCTCGGTGCATTGGGCTGGCAGCACGGTGCTTGCATCAGAGCAGGTGCCGGAGTTCGAGTGGGTGGGTGAGACCCTGCGGCACGTGGGCACCGTGGTGCATCGACTCTTGCAGCGCATCGCCGATGAGGGGGTGGAGCGTTGGGACGAGGCGCAGCTGAAGCGGGCAGTGCCCAAGATCAAACAGTTGCTGACCCAAGCGGGCGTGCGCGAACAGGAACTGGAGGGCGCAGCACGTGATGTGCAGCAGGCGGTGTCGAATACCTTGGGCGATGAGCGGGGACGCTGGTTGCTCGCGGCTCATCCCGAGGCGCGCAGTGAATACGCCCTCAGTGTGCTGGAAGACGGCCGGCTCAAGACCAACATCATCGACCGCAGTTTCGTGGACGGGGACGGCGTGCGCTGGATCGTGGATTACAAGACCAGCCGCCATTCCGGCACCGACGTGGACACCTTCCTCGAACAGGAGCGGCTGCGTTATGCGCCGCAACTGGAACGATACGCATTCTTGATCCGGGGGCTGGGAGCGCCGCGTGTTAAAGTGGCCTTGTATTTCCCGCTCTTGAAACGCTTCGTCCCTTGGGAACCCGCGCATGGCGCAGAGCCTTGAAAATCGCCTGGTAGTGGCGATCTCCTCGCGAGCGCTGTTCGACCTGGAGGAGAGTCACCGCATCTTCACGGATGAGGGTCTCGCGGCCTATTCCCGCTACCAGATGGAGCACGAGGACGTGCTGCTGGAGCCGGGCGTGGCCTACGGCTTGGTGCAGAAACTCCTGAACTTGAACCAGAGTGTGGCGCAGAAGCGTGTCGAGGTGATCCTGCTGTCCCATAACAGCGCCGACACGGGCTTGCGGGTCTTCAACTCCATCCAGAAGCACGGGCTCGACATCAGCCTTGCTGCTTTCACCAACGGTGCCTCCCCCTGGCGCTATATCGAACCCTTCAGCGCCGACCTGTTCCTGTCCGCGGAAGCGGCGGATGTGGTGAAGGCACTGGACAACGGCTACGCGGCAGCGGCAATCGTCCCTTCCCAGGTCACTGCCCGCAAGGACCAGGAACTGCGTATCGCCTTCGATGGGGACGCGGTGCTGTTCTCCGACGAGGCGGAGCGGGTGTACCAGGAGCAGGGTCTCGCGGCCTTCGCCGAGAGTGAGAAGGCCCAGGCCCGTGAACCCCTGAGCGGTGGGCCTTTCAAGAATTTCCTGGCGGCGCTGCATCGCATCCAGTCGGAGTATCCGGCGGACCGTTCACCGATCCGTACTGCCCTGGTCACGGCGCGCTCGGCCCCGGCCCATGAGCGGGTCATCCGCACCCTCAGGGCCTGGAACATCCGCATCGACGAGGCGCTGTTCCTGGGCGGCCTGCCCAAGGGCGAGTTCCTGAAGACCTTCGGTGCCGACATCTTCTTCGACGACCAGAAGGGCCATGTGGAAGCTGCGGCGGACTATGTGGCCACCGGCCATGTACCCCACGGCATCAGTAACCGTTGAGGATGCGAGTGAGACATGCATAACAGAGAACTGGAGAGCTGGCACGAAGAGAAGCAATCCGCCTACCTGTACCGGGTGGTGGCGGGTCGCGAGCGTTCGGCGGAACTCAAGACCATGTTCACTAAGCTGGCGGACGCGGCGGATTCCCAAGCGGAGACCTGGCGCAAGATCGCGGCGGAGAAAGGCCAGACTCTGCCCCCGCATTTCGCACCGGAGCTGCGTGCACGCATCGTGGCCCATATGGTGAGCCACCTGGGACCCGAGCGCATGTTGCCGGTGCTGGCGGCCATGAAAGTGCGCGGCCTCTCGGCTTACACACATGGCGCACCGAGCGGGCATGCGATGCCGGCAGTTGGCCAGCAGGAGTTCAGGCATCGGCGCATGGGTAGCAGCGGTAGTTTCCGCGCGGCGGTGTTCGGTGTGAACGACGGCCTGGTGTCCAACGGCAGTCTCATCCTGGGCATGGCCGGTGCCTCGCTGGGCGAGCCGGTGATCCTGCTGACGGGCGTGGCGGGCCTCTTGGCCGGTGCGGCCTCCATGGCGGCGGGCGAATACGTATCCATGCGTTCCCAGCGGGAGATGTTCGAATATCAGATCCGCCTCGAGCAGCAAGAGTTGGATACCTATCCCGAAGAGGAAGCGGAAGAGCTGGCCTTGATCTACGAGGCTCGTGGTATCCCGGCGGAGGACGCGAAGCGCCTAGCGGACCTGGTGATCAGCGATCCGGCCCGGGCTCTGGATACGCTGGCACGAGAGGAATTGGGTCTCAACCCGCGGGAACTGGGTTCTCCCTGGGGCGCAGCCACAGCCTCATTCATGGCCTTCGCCTTGGGCGCCGCGATCCCGGTGCTGCCTTTCCTGTGGCGCGGCGGTACGCATGACCTGGGAGTGTCCATCGGCCTGACTCTGGCGGGGCTGTTCTGCACCGGCTCCATCGTGAGCCTGTTCACGGGGCGCTCGCCCTGGTGGAGCGGCCTGCGTATGCTGCTCATCGGTGCTGCGGCCGGCGCCGCGACCTATCTGGTGGGGCACCTGTTCGGCATAGGGCAGGGTTGAGAGGGGCCATGAAGAACGACTACACGAACTATACGGATTGGAAGCACTGGCATGATTTCGGCGCGCTGACGCCGAGCCAGGCCGCCTATCTCGCACGCGAACTCTCGATGCTGGCACCGCTGCGGGGCAAGCGCATCCTGGAAGTGGGATTCGGCAACGGCAGCTTCCTGGGCTTCGCGCGGAGAGAGGGGGTCCAGGTACACGGCACCGAGGTCATCCCGGAACTGGTGCAGGCAGCCCGTGAAGCAGGTTTCGAGGTGAGCGCAGGCGATGCCGCCTTCCGCGCCAAACAGAATGCCGCCAGCTTCGATGCGGTGATCGCCTTCGACGTGCTGGAGCACATGGACAAGTCCGAGCTCCCGGCGTTCTTCAGCGCTGTGCATGGCGTGCTGAAGCCGGATGGGGTGTTCCTGGCGCGCTTCCCCAACGGTGATTCGCCCTTCGGCCGGCGCTATCAACACGGCGACCTCACCCACAAGACCGTGATCGGCTCGGGGATGGTGCGACACCTGGCGGCGGTCAGCGGTTTCGAGGTGACGGCGGTGCGCAACCCGCGCACCGAATATCTGAGCAGTCCGCTGGTGAAGCTGGCGCAGCTGGTCCAGCGCGGACTGCGCAACTTGGTGGAGCTGCTCTGGGGCTACGTGTTCTTCAGCCGTCGCCTGGCCATGGACCAGAACCTGGTGGCGCACCTCGTGAAGCGCACGGTGGCACCGGTCAAGGCGGCTGTGATGGTGCCTGGCGCTCCGCGCGGATCGCGTCCCAGACAGGGTCCTCGTCGCGCAACAGGCGCATGATGTTCTCATGCACCTTGTGGCGGAACCTGACATCGGGTGGCGAAGTCTCCACCGCCAGGGCCACACGCGATACCTTGTGCACCACCATCAGCGGTTTGGGCTGCGGCGGCAGGTAATAGGCGTCGTTGCGGTTATCGGTCCCCGCGTCGTTGGTCTGCACGAAGAACGGCACGAAGGTGCTGCCGACGGTCCCCAGGGCCTCGTAATCGCCGATGAACAGGCCTTCCGCGTCGGGAGCCAGGGCCAAGTCGAAGGGTCCGCTGATGTGCTGCTCGCTCCAATGCACTCCGTCCGTCGATGAGGTGAACCAGTAGTCGGTGGGCAGGGTCGCGCCCGCGGCGTCGTTTCGAAAGTCAAAGTAGCTCACGCCCACGGTACCATCGGCGAGGACGGCGACACTCGGCGTGAAGGCCGACACACCGTGCACCGAGTTGATCTCGACGGGCTTGCTCCAATGCGCGCCGTCATCGCTCGAACCGGCATAGGCGATGCCGTCATGGTTGCCCTTGCTGAAACGCCCATCCTCCCAGACCACTGCCAGGGTGCCGCCGGGTCCCGCCGCCATCTGCGCCAGGCCTGCGCCGGAACGGATGAGCTTTCCCGTGTTCGGATCGGAGGCGCCCACCGACTGGTCAGAGGCGACCGTGACCGGTGCAGACCAAGTGACACCGTGATCGGTGGATGTGATCACGCGGATGTCCGCTATCGCGTCCATATTATTGGAGGTGTTATCGATCTCCTCGAAGACGTCCACCAGGGTGCCATCCGAGGCCACCACGATCTCGTTGCCCAAGGTCTGGTTGCCGACACCGGGGTCGTAGATGGCCGTGGCCGTCTCCCAGGTGCTGCCGCCATCAGTGGTGCGGGCGAACATGGCGGCGCCGTGGTCGCTGCGGGTGAGACGGTCCCAGACCGCATAGACGAAATGCGAATCCGTGGGATCGGCGGTGAGGGTCTCCTTGTCGTTGAAGGCGCTGGCGCCGTCATGGATGAGCGTCGCGGCTTCGCTCCAGGTGACACCGCCATCTCGCGAACGGCTCACCAGCACGCCGCCGCTAGAGCCCGGCTGCAGGGTAGCGCCGGTGAAGGAGATGGAGATGATGTAGGCGGTGCCATCCGGCGAGATACTGACCCAGGGGTCCGAGGCGCGGGCGTAGTTGCCTCCATTAGCCTGGGTACCGCCGGCGCAGATAGACAGAGGCAGTTTGTGGCGCTTCCAGGTCTTGCCGCCATCCATGGATGAGCCGGCTACGAGTCCGTGGGCACCGCCATCGGACCAGCGATCCTGTTGCCAGGCACCCACCAGGTTGGACGGATTACTGGGGTTGATGGCGAGATAGGGTTCCACTTCCGCATCTTCGAAGGATGTCGCGGTGGGGTCGCCGGCTCCGCCGCCGCAGTTCGCAGCGTAGGGCGAGGCCTGGGACACACGCACAAGGGTGCTGCTGGGCGGCCCCAAGGTGGGTCCGCTGGGAGTAGTGCTCGCGGAAGATGAGGAACTGCCGCCGCAGGCCGAGAGCAGGCTAGCGCCGATCAATACCAGGATCGATGGAAAGTGGATGCGCATGACATACCCCGGACGAGTGCCTATATATCTTATATAGCACGCCCTCGGGCCGCCAAAATGAATCAAATCTGAATGCTGAAAAGAGAACGGCGGGCTTTGGGGCCCGCCGTCTCAGTTGTTGCATTAAGGCTAAAGCGTCTTACCAGATGACGCAGCGGTCCTTGTTGACCATGGCGGAGCCATCCTTGATGCCGAAGGCCTGTTGGAAGGCCGGCATGTTGGCCAGGGTACCGTTCAC
>DASYCJ010000085.1:0-7529 GCA_036500225.1 Gammaproteobacteria bacterium | reverse complement strand
CATGGGCCACGATCAGCACCCGTTCCCCCCGTTTCATGGCCGGCAGGATCTTGGCCTTGTAGTAGGGGATGAAGCGGGCGACCGTGTCTTTGAGGCTCTCGGTGGCGGGCAGGTCCTTGGCCTTCAAATCCGCATAGCGCGGGTCGTACTTGGGGTGGCGCACGTCGGTCTTCTTCAGGGCCGGCGGCGGGATGTCATAGCTGCGGCGCCAGATCTTCACCTGGTCCTCGCCGTATTGCTTCACGGTCTCGGCCTTGTTCAGGCCCTGCAGCGCCCCATAGTGGCGTTCGTTCAGACGCCAATCCTTATGCACCGGTATCCACATCAGGTCCAGGTCCTGCTGCACGGTCCAGAGGGTACGGATGGCGCGCTTCAGGACCGAGGTGTAAGCCACGTCGAAGCCAAAGCCTTCCAGTTTTAGGAGCCGCGCAGCCTCTTTAGCCTCGGCGATACCTTCCGGCGCCAGGTCCACGTCGGTCCAGCCGGTGAAGCGATTCTCTTTATTCCATTCGCTGAAGCCGTGACGCAGCAGTACGAGCTTGGGGGCGTTGTTCTTCTTCATGGGGCTCATCCGTCGTAAGAGGAGGAGAGGGTCCGTTCATGCTGGAAACGTTCCAGCGCCAGATCGATCAGGCGGCTGATGAGCTCGCTGTAACCGATGCCGCTGGCTTCCCAGAGCTTGGGATACATGCTGATCTTGGTGAAACCCGGGATGGTGTTGATCTCGTTCACGTAGAGCTGGCCATCCGCAGTCAGGAAGAAGTCCACTCGGCCCATGCCCTCGCAATTCAGGACTTGGAAGGTCCTCACGGCCATCTCCTGCACCCGCTTCACCGTGGCGGCGTCCAGCTTGGCCGGGATCTCCAGCTTCGCCCCTTCCGCGTCCAGGTACTTGGCTTCGTAGGAGTAGAACTCATGGGTGGGAATGATCTCCCCGGGGACGGAGGCTTTGGGATCCTGGTTGCCCAGCACCGCGCACTCGATCTCACGGGCCTTGATGTTCTCTTCTATCACTATCTTGGTGTCGTAGCGGAAGGCCGTCGCCACCGCCTTCATGAAGCTGGCCTCATCCTTGGCCTTGCTGATGCCCACCGAGGAACCGAGGTTCGCGGGCTTCACGAACACCGGCGAGCCGAGCTCCCGGGTTACTGCCGCGTAGTCCGGCTTCTGAGTCCGGCCGAACACCAGGAACTTAGGCACCGGGATGCCGGCGTCCCTCAGCAGGCGCTTCATCACATCCTTATCCATGCCCACCGCCGAACCCAGCACGCCGGCGCCCACGAAGGGCACGTCCGCGAGCTTCAGGAGCCCCTGCACCGCGCCGTCTTCGCCCAGGGGGCCATGCAGGATGGGGAACACCACGTCCACTCCCTGGGCCGGTGAGCCGCTCTCGAAGGCCGTGAGCTTGCCGGCGCTCTGGGGCACCAGTGCCACGTCGCGGCTCTCGGCCTTGTTGAGCGCGATGAGCTTGGGGTCGGCGCTGTTCAGTAAGAACTTGGAGGGCTCGCTGGTCACCCAGCGGCCGGATTTGTCGATGCCGATGAGTACCGGCTCGAAACGGGTGCGGTCCAGGGCGTCGATGACGTTCTTGGCCGAGAGCAGCGAGATTTCGTGCTCCGCCGATTTGCCGCCGAAGAGGATGCCGACCCGGATGCGAGATTCTTTCATCTTGTTTGTCTTGGGATCGAGAGTGGGAGCAGGGGACCATTATAGCCGATTGATTATTCCCGCTGCCGCGCTTATTCCCGCAGTGCGGGTCGATATTCCCCGGGACGCCATCCGTATTCGTCACGGCGTCATCAGTCTCGCTACACGCCGTGTTTTTTATTCCCCCGCGTGAATTTCGGAATAGCGACACGACGCATGCAGTAATGCTCCATAAGCAAATCATGACCGCGAGGTCGCAGGAGCAGACGATGGACAAGATGCTGAGGGAAGACGAAGTCAAAGACAGCGAGCGCCGACGCTTGCTGAAGTGCATGGGCTGGGCCGGCGCGGGATTGCTCTGGACCATGAAGGGTGGCGTGCTGCGCGCCGAGACCCTGGGACTGGGTGCTCTACCCACCACTGCCGGTGCCGATTTCAGTTTCGTGCAGATCAGCGACAGCCACGTGGGCTTCCATCAGGCCGCCAACCCGGACGTGCTCGCGACGCTGCAAGAAGCCATCGCCCACATCAACGGGCTCAGCGTCGCGCCTGCCTTCGTGCTGCACACCGGCGATGTCTCGCATCTCTCCAAGCCGGATCAGTTCGATACGGCCCAGCAGGCATTCAAGACCATCAAGACCGACACCATGTTCTTCACCCCCGGTGAACACGACATCATCGGAGACGACGGCGCTGAGTTCTTCAAGCGCTTCGGCAAGGGCAGTTCCGGCAAGGGCTGGTACAGCTTCGACTACAAGGGCGTGCACTGCGTCTGCCTGGTCAACGTCATGAACTTCAAGCAGGGCGCTATGACTCAGCTCGGCGATGAGCAGCTTGAATGGGTGGAGCAGGACCTGAAGGGCCTGTCCTCCAGCACGCCGGTCCTGGTATTCGCCCACATCCCTCTGTGGACCGTGTACGAGCCCTGGGGTTGGGGCACCGACGACTCGCCCAAGCTCTACACCTACCTGCGCCGCTTCGGCTCGGTGACGGTGCTGAACGGCCACATCCACCAGATCCAGCAGAAGATCGAGGGCAACATGACCTTCTACAGCGCACGCGGCACTGCCTATCCGCAGCCGCAGCCCGGTGCTGCCGCGACCCCGGGACCCATGACCGTACCGGCGGGCCAGCTCGGCAGCTACCTCGGGATCCGCCAGGTGAAGCTCGTAGACGTGAAGGGACCTTTAGCCGTTACGGACACCAGCCTCGCGCTGCCTGCCTGACACCACGGACACCAACGGAGACAAGATCGTGCGAAAGACTTTGCTCAACTACCTGTTCCTGGCCGCCGCCGGTCTCGCGTTGCTGGCGGGTGCCGTGAAAGCAGCGGAACCTGCTTCGCCCGCTGCCAAGACGGTGCAGGTGAATATCTATAACTACAAGTTCGATCCCGAGACCCTGACGGTCACATCGGGTACCACCGTGACCTGGACCAACAAGGATGACATCCCCCACACCGTGGCGAGTTCGGACAAGAGCTTCAAGGGTTCCGGTGGCCTGGATACCGGGGACTCTTACTCATACACCTTCGACAAGCCCGGTACCTACAAATACTTCTGCACCCTGCACCCCTTCATGATGGGTGTGATCGTGGTGCAGGCCAAGGGAGACTGATATGGAATTCGGATTCGGAAAGTTATTGCTGCTGCTGGTCATGGTGATGCTGGTGTTCGGCACCGCCAAGCTGCCCAAGATCGGCGAAGACCTGGGTAAGGCAGTCCGCAGCTTCAAGAAGGCATCGCAGGAAGGTGTCGGCGAGGTCGTGGCGAAGCCCGACCTCAGCCACTGAGAGCACCATGGAGATCTTGGTGGTATTGCTGCTGGCTCTGGTTGTGTTCGGTCCGGAACAGTTGCCGGGTGTGGCCCGGCGGTTGGGCGGGTGGACCGCTCGCGCACGGAACATGTTCAAGGATCTGAGTCGTCAGGTGGAGCGCGAGCTGGCAGCGGAGGAGTTGCGCAAGGCCGTGGCGATGGCGCGTGAGACGGTGGTGCCAGAGCCTAGCCAGCGTAGCTGATAGGCAAGTTGCAGGAAGGCTCCGCCGGTCGTGTCCCCCACCACGGCTCGCGGAGCCGATTTTTAAGGCTGTTTGATGCCGGTGCCGTCCAATACCGTCTTCCAGGTCTTCTGGTCCGGCGAGGTCTCAAGTCTCACCTTGACCTGGGTGGGCGAAGTGTAGACGTAGCTGATGCGGGTGTAGCTCTTCTTGCCCTGGTCGTCATCTTCGCCGAGTTCGATCCAGGTGTTGCCCTGGATGCTCATCTTGGCAGCGAAGGGATGGTCGCCACCACCACCCACGGCGAAGAACTCGTAGTGCCAGTAGGCCTGGTCCTTGGCGTTCCAGGTGTCCACCACCTCGGACTGCACCTTGTCCCCGGACCAATCGTTATCGAAGCTGCAATTCAGGAACAATCTGTTGGAGGACCAGGAACAATGCTCATCCCAGGTGAAGGTACCGGGCTTGCCGTCGAAAGAGGTGGTGCCGCGGTAGAGCCAGTGCCCGGCTTGTACGTCGAGGGCCTTGAACTGTGGTGCAAGTGGCGGGAAATCCGCGGCCACGGCAGGAGTCACGGCAAGCATGGTGGCAGCGATCAAGGTGAGGCGCATATGACTCTCCTGTGGATCATGGATTTCGGCGTGAATCTTCAGGTATCCGTCCGAGTTTGCTCTCGGGCCTGCGCTTGAGCACGCCGCTGATGAAGGCGCCGGCGGCTAGGAGCTTGCTCATGTCCACGCCGGTCTCGATGCCCATTCCGGTCAGCATGAACAACACGTCTTCCGTGGCCACGTTGCCGGTGGCGCCTTTCGCATAGGGGCAGCCGCCCAGGCCCGAAGTGGAGGAGTCCACCACCGCCACACCCAGTTCCAGGCAGGCGTGGATGTTGGCGAGGGCCTGGCCGTAAGTGTCGTGGAAATGCACCGCCAACCTGTCCATCGGTACTTCCGCAGCCGCAGCCTTGAGCATGGCCTGGGCTTTCACCGGCGTGCCGACACCTATGGTGTCGCCGAGGGATATCTCGTAGCAGCCGATGGCGGCCAAGTCCTTGGCCACCCGCGCCACGGCTTCTGGTTTGATAGCGCCTTCATAGGGGCAGCCGATCACCGTGGAGATGTAGCCACGCACACGGATGCCGTGTTTCGCCGCGATGGCCATCACCGGCTTGAAGCGCTCGATGGACTCGGCGATGGTCGCGTTGATATTCTTCTGGTTGAAAGTCTCGGAGGCGGCGGTGAAGACCGCGATCTCCTTCACGCCGACAGGCAGCGCCCGCTCCATGCCCCGTTCATTGGGGATGAGGGCGGGATAGGCGACACCGGCCTTCTTGGCGATGCCCTTGTAGACTTCTTCCGCGTCCGCCAGCTGCGGTATCCACTTGGGGCTCACGAAGCTGGTGGCCTCGATGGTCTTTAGGCCCGTATCCGATAACAGATCGATGAACTGGATCTTGTCCTGAGCCGAGATGATGATCTTCTCGTTCTGCAGGCCGTCACGGGGGCCCACTTCGACGATCTTCACGGCTTTCGGGAAATTGGTCATGTTCACTCTGGCTTGATGTGTGCGAGCGGTGCTTCAGCATCCACCATGGCACCGGACTCAAAGAGTACTTTCTCGATGGTGCCGGCCACGGCCGCTTTCACGGTGTATTCCATCTTCATGCCTTCCAGCACCATCAGTGCCTGGCCCACTTCCACTCTATCACCGGCCTTCACGTGCACCGCCACCACCCGGCCCGGCATGGGGCTCAAGGGATGGGTCGCCGCATCCGCCACGCGCCCGGCTTTGTGGGCATAGGGGCTGGTGAGGCTGAAGTTATAGGCCACGCCGTCCAAGGTCACCTGGCGTTCAGCACCGTGACGCAGCACCTGCGCATCGGTCTTGGATTCAAAAGTATGAGTAGCACCGTCCAATTCGATCGAGCCGCCGCGGGCGATGACTGCGTGTTCAGTCCCATCCTGCTCCCGGGCCACGAAACGCACTCCCGGTGAACCGCCCAGGTGCCAGCCATCCGCAGTCCAAGGCGAAATCTCGGCAGCGAGTTCCTGCGCCACTGCCGCACCGACGGCGGCAGGCGTGAGCTTGGGGCGGGTGAGCAGGGTCTTCAGTTCCCGTTCGATGAAACCCGTGTCCACCTGGCCCTTGGCGAACAAGGGATGGGCCGCGATGCCGCGCAACAGCGGCAGGTTGGTCACGAGTCCGAAAACCGCGGTCTCCGCCAGCGCGGACTTGAGATGCGCGATGGCCTCAGTACGGTCTTTGCCTCGCACCGTGATCTTGGCGATCATCGGGTCATAGAAGAGGCTGATGTCATCGCCGCTGCGCACGCCCGTATCCACGCGCACGTGCTTGCCCTTCGGCTGATGGAAGAGTTCCAGATGACCCGGCGCCGGCAGGAAACCCTTGTCCGGGTTCTCTGCATACAGGCGCACTTCGATGGCGTGGCCATGCTGGGCGATCTTGTCCTGGGTCAGTGGCAGCTTTCCACCTTCGGCGACGATCAGCTGCCATTCCACCAGGTCCTGGCCCGTGGTCTCCTCGGTGATGGGATGCTCCACCTGCAGGCGAGTGTTCATCTCCATGAAGTAGAAAGATTTATCTGGAGAGACGATGAACTCGATGGTGCCGGCGTTCACGTATTTCACTGCCTTGGCAGCGGCTACCGCCGCCTCGCCCATCTTGCGGCGCATCTCCGCGTCCAGGAAAGGGGAAGGCGTCTCCTCCAGTACTTTCTGGAAGCGGCGCTGCAGGGAACATTCCCGCTCGAAGAGATGCATTGCGTTGCCGTGGTCATCGCCGAACACCTGGAACTCGATGTGACGCGGCTGCCGGATGTAGCGCTCCAAGAGCACGTGGTCGTCGCCGAAGCCAGCCTTGGCCTCTCGCTGCGCTCCTTCCAATGCTTCCTTGAATTCGCCGGCGGCATTCACGATGCGCATACCCTTGCCGCCGCCGCCCGCCACCGCCTTGATCAACAGCGGATAGCCAATCTTGTCGGCCTCGGACTGCAACTTCGTGAGGGACTGGTCGTCGCCGTGGTAACCGGGCGTCGCCGGCACGCCGGCTTTCTCCATCAGCGCCTTGGCTGCGCTCTTGGAGCCCATGAGGTCGATAGCATCCGGCCAGGGGCCGATGAAGACGATGCCCGCTTCTTGGCAATGCTTAGCGAACTCGGTGTTCTCCGAGAGGAAGCCGTAACCCGGATGCACTGCCTCGGCGCCGGTGGTCTTGGCAGCCGCCAGGATGCGTCGCCAATCAAGATATGAGTCTGCGGCCTTCGCCGGGCCGATGTGTACCGCTTCGTCCGCCATCTGCACGTGCAGGGCGTGGCGATCCGCGTCGGAATACACGGCGACGGTCTGGATGCCGAGGCGCCTGCAGGTCTTCATGACGCGGCAGGCGATCTCACCGCGGTTGGCTATGAGTATCTTTTTGAACATCGTATTGTCGTTTTAGGAAGGTTTGTGGCAGACGGCTTCGATGTTGTGCCCATCCGGGTCCAACACGAAGGCGCCGAAGTAATTCTCGTGATAGTGAGGGCGTGGGCCGGGCAGGCCGTTATCCTGGCCGCCAGCCTTGATAGCCGCGTCATAGAAGGCGGCCACGGCTGTCCGATCTTTGGCGGAGAAGGCCACGTGCATGCGGCCTTTCAGGGCCTTGCCGGTGCTGATCCAGAAGAAGGCTTTCTTGTCGGAGCCGAAACCCGCATGGTGGCCTTCGTTACCGGTCATCTCCGGCGTCACTTCCGCGATGAGCGTCATACCCAAGGGCGTCAGCGCCTGCTTATAGAAAGCGATGCTGCGCTTGATATCCGAGACCGGAAAACCGATATGGTCAATCATGGGAATCCTTCTTGATCCATCTCGGCGGTCGCTTCTCCAAGAA
>DASYCJ010000084.1:0-77880 GCA_036500225.1 Gammaproteobacteria bacterium | reverse complement strand
AGGCTGACGTGCGCGGCTCCGACATCGAACCCTTTGCACACGGCCTTGCCTCGCTCCGAGAAGATCACACAGGGTTTGCCGCGCTGATCGGGGACGAACCCCGCATCCCGCACCCACATGCCGTGACGGAAACCGGTACCGAGAGCCTTGACGATGGCTTCCTTGGCGGCGAAGTGCATGGCGAGGAAACGTACCGGGTTCTTGCTGCGCGCGAACCACAGCATCTCTTCAGGCATCAGGGTACGGCGCGCAAACTTCTCGCCATGCCGTTGCCACACCGCTTCCATACGGGATACCTGCACCACGTCTGTACCGACGCCATGGATCACGGCCGCGCCTGCTGCAGCAGTCTCTTCATCTCCGCAACCGCCACCGGCAGCCCGACCATCACTGCACGCGCCACGATGGAATGACCAATGTTGAGTTCCACGATCTCGGGAATCTTCGCCACGGGGATCACGTTCTGATAGTGCAGGCCATGACCGGCATGCACCGTGATCCCGATACGTTGGGCGTGCTGAGCGGCGTCCATGAGCCGCTTGAGTTCCCGCGCCCGCTCCGCTCCATCTTTTGCATCCGCATAGGCGCCGGTATGCAGCTCCACCACCTTGGCTCCCGCCCCGGCACAGGCATCGATCTGGCCGGGTTCCGGGTCGATGAAGGGCGCGACCCGGATGCCTGCAGCCTGTAGTCGTCCGCAGGCATCCTTCAGACGCGATAGCTGGCCTCTCACGTTCAGACCGCCTTCAGTGGTGAGCTCCTGGCGTCGCTCCGGCACCAGGCAGCAATCCCTGGGGAGCACACGCAAGGCGAAAGCCAGCATCGCTTCCTCTACAGCCATCTCTAGGTTCATGTGGGTCTTCAGCGTCTGCTTGAGCTGCAGCACGTCCCGTTCCTGGATGTGGCGCCGGTCCTCACGCAGATGCACGGTGATGGAATCAGCGCCGGCAGCCTCTGCCAGGGCCGCGGCCTCGACAGGATCCGGATAAGCGGTGCCCCGCGCCTGACGCAGAGTCGCTACGTGATCGATATTGACGCCGAGGGCGATGGCGCCGGGCGGGTTCATGTGGGTACCTTCTGCATCGTTCAGGTCTTGCGGGCCAAGGCCCGCATCACACCACTGGTCTTCAATGCACGGCCATCCAAGTGGTGCTCCAGAGCTGCCGCCAGCAACCGTTTGGCTGCTTTGAGATCGTCCGCATCATCCAATGCGCCGCTCTGCAAGGCAAGCAAGGCGCGTCCGCTCACGGGCACCCCCGGCCCCCTGCGCCCTAGGGCCGGCCGCGGGCCGTCCTCCAGGTCGTAAAGATAATCCGTCTCCACATCCACATCCTCACCGGATGAGGTCTGGCCTAGGCTCAGGCCATAACCGATAGCGGACAGGAGTTGGGTCTCGAAGACGCGCAACCCGGCCGCTGGTCTGTCACCAGCCAGGGCTTCTAGGGTACGTGCATAAGCGTCGTAGAGATCAGGATGGGCATCCTGTCGGGGCAAGAGGCGTAACAGGAGTTCGTTCATGTAGAAGGCGGCCATGAGCGGTCGCCCTTTCAACAGTAGCGTACGCCCCGCTGCTTCGACGCCAGCGAGGTTCCCCAGTTCGCCACGCTGCGACCAGGACATGAGCAGGGGCATGAAGGGTTGTAACAGGCTGCGTTGTGGTGAGGTGGGGCGGCGTACACCGCGAGCCACCAGGCCGATACGGCCATGCTCACGGCTCCAGATCTCCAGGAGTTTGCTGGTCTCACGCCAGGCGCGCTGATGCAGCAGATACGCGGGCGCCAAAGCGACCCGTTCGGCCTTCATCCTTCCTCGAATCCCAGGGTGGCGAGCGCGCGGGCATCGTCTGACCAGTTCTCGCGTACCTTGACCCACATCTGCAGGAACACCTTGCGACCGAACTCCCGCTCCATCTCCAGGCGTGCGGCGCGGCCGACTTGCTTTAACAAGGCGCCGCCCTGACCGATGACGATGGACTTCTGCCCTTCCCGCTCCACCCAGATGCTGGCGGTGATGCGTAACATCTCGCCATCCAGCTTCAATTCATCGATGGTCACGGCCACGGAATACGGCACCTCTTCACGCAAGGCCATGATGAGCTGCTCGCGCACGAACTCCGAGGCGCGCATCATCTCGTCCTGATCGGTGACCTGGTCCGCCGGGAACAGCATCGGCGATTCCGGCAGGTTCTCGGCGAGCAGGCGTTCCAGGCCGTTCAGGTTGTCCTGCTTGTAGGCGGATACGGGTATCGTGAACAGGAAGGCATGCCGCGCCTGCATCTCGTCCAGGAACGGCAACACCAGGTCCCGGGGCTTCACCTTGTCCAGCTTATTGATGACGAGGCCCAAGGGCCTCTCCAGCCTCACCAGGCGTTGCAGGGCCTGGACGTCGTCATCGGTCCACTGTAGGGCCTCGACCACCAGCAGACACAGGTCCGCCTCGGCGGCGGCGGAGACCGCAGTCCGATTCATGGAACGGTTGATGGCGCGCTTCTCACCGGAATGCAGCCCTGGCGTATCGACGAAGATGAGCTGTTCGGTGGCCGTGGTCTTGATGCCCAGCACCCGCCGCCGGGTGGTCTGGGGCTTGGGCGTGACGATGCTGATCTTGCGGCCCACCAACGCGTTCACCAAGGTGGACTTGCCCACGTTGGGCTTGCCGGCCACGGCGATGAAACCTGCTCGGAAACCGCTGTCAGCCATTGGCTATCTTCTCCAGGGCATTGCGTGCCGCTTCTTGCTCCGCGGCACGGCGGCTACCCGCCTCGCCCTCGGTGCGTATCTTTAAGGGTTCGATGCTGCAACTCACGCGGAAGGTCTGCTTGTGGGGCTCGCCGCGCACCGATTCGACGGCGTATACCGGCAGGGGCAGCTCACGGGCCTGCAGCACTTCCTGCAGGCGGGTCTTGGGATCCTTGAGTTCGTCGGTGGACAAGGGCGCCGCCAAACGGCTCTCCAGCATGCGCAAGATCACCTGACGGGTCGCATCGAAGCCCGCGTCCAGGAACACGGCGCCCACTACGCCCTCGATCGCATCGGCCAGGATCGAGGCACGGCGGAAACCGCCGCTCTTGAGTTCTCCGGGGCCGAGGATCAGATAGGAGCCGAGATCCATCTCACGGCCGAGTTCCGCCAGGGTCTCCTGGTTCACCAGGCTGGCACGCAAGCGGCTGAGGTCGCCTTCTTCCAGGTCGGGATGGCGGTGATAGAGGGCTTCCGCCACGCAGGCATTGATGAGCGCATCCCCCAGGAACTCGAGGCGTTCATTGTTACGGCCACCGGCGCTGCGATGCGTCAATGCCAACGTCAACAACTCCGGGTCGGAGAAGCTCCGCCCCAGTGCCCGCAGCAGGGCCGCGCGATCCTGGATCATCAGCCGGCCGTGTAGGTATTCTCGAAATGCACGATCAGATCGATATTGGCGATGAAGTTGGAGCGAGCATCGTAGTCCAGGCTCATGATCAGACCCTTGCCGTTCGGATCCGGCTTGATGCCGATGTCATTCACCTTGACGGTCTCCACGCTGTTCACGTCGAAGACGTTGTCGATGCTGGACTTGAGCTGGGCCGGCGATTCGCCCGGCGTGGCGCCCTTGGCCACCGTCACCAGCGCGTTATTGATGGTGTAGTAGTCCATGTAGATCGGTATCAGCTTGA
This sequence comes from Gammaproteobacteria bacterium, assembly GCA_036500225.1. Classification (GTDB taxonomy): domain Bacteria; phylum Pseudomonadota; class Gammaproteobacteria; order Natronospirales; family REEB76; genus DASUBN01. The sequence continues at coordinate 74,228 of DASYCJ010000084.1, read as the reverse complement.
AAGCGAAGATGCCGATGAAGCCGATCATGCCGATCAGGAGGATCCAGGTGATCATGGTCAGGCCGGATTGACGCTTGCGATTGCTCATTGCTCACTCCCCGCAGCCGGTGTTCACCGCTGCAACATTGTCAGTGGATCACGCTGCCGACACGGTGCCACAGCGTGCGGTTACCGAATGCATCGATGTTCATCCAGATGAAGAAAGCCCTGCCCACCAGGTCCTTCTCCGGGACGAAGCCCCAGTAGCGGCTGTCCCAACTGTTGTCACGGTTGTCGCCCATCATGAAATACTCGCCGGCCGGTACCGTCCATTCACCTTCCCGGCTGCCGCCATCCGGCACTCCCAGCACATGGTGTTCGTTGGCGCCGAACTTCTCGTCGCTCAACTCCATGCCGCCCGCGTCTGGGCCGGTGTACTCGCCCTCGGCCACGCGCGGCATCATCACGCCATTGATATACAGCGTTTTATCCCGGTAGACAATATGGTCACCCGGCAGCCCCACGACACGTTTGATGAAGTCGGTACCCTCGGAGCGCTGCAGCTCTTCGGTGGCGCAATCCGGCGCGGCCATGCAGAACGCCGGCGCCACCTCCGACGGGAAGTGGAACACCACCACGTCACCGCGCTTCGGCGCACCAACCGGGATGATCTTGGTATGCACCACCGGCAGGCGCACGCCGTAGTCGAACTTGTTCACCAGGATGAAGTCGCCCACCAGCAAGGTCGGCACCATGGACGAGGACGGGATATGGAAGGGTTCCGCCAGGAACGAACGTAGCACCAGCACCAGAAGGATCACCGGGAAGAACGACTTGGAGTAGTCCACCAGGATGGGATCGCGCAGCGGCGCAGGTTCCGTGCCCCCCGCTTCGGTGGCAGGAGCCGCCTGCCGGCGCTTGGGGGCGAACAATAGGGCATCCACCAGCCACACCAGGCCGGTGAGCAGCGTCGCCAGGGTCAGGATCATCTCGAAATCGAAGTGCATCACATCCATCCTAATCGATATCAGACGGCCGCGGAGGGCCTTATTTTTTACCCACGTGGAGCACGGCCAGGAAGGCTTCCTGCGGGATCTCCACCGTACCGATCTGCTTCATGCGCTTCTTGCCTTCCTTCTGCTTCTCCAGCAGCTTGCGCTTGCGGGTGATGTCGCCGCCGTAACATTTGGCGGTGACGTTCTTGCGCAAGGCCTTCACGGAAGTACGGGCGATGATGTGCGAGCCGATGGCCGCCTGCACCGCCACTTCGAACATCTGCCGTGGGATGAGTTCCTGCATCTTCTCGCACAGGTCACGGCCGCGCACATAGGCGCTGTCCTTGTGCACGATCAGCGAGAGCGCATCCACCTTGTCACCGTTGATGAGCAGATCCAGCTTCACTAGCGGTGCCGCCTGGAAGCGCTCGAACACGTAGTCGAAGGAGGCATAACCACGGCTCGAGGACTTGAGCCGATCGAAGAAATCCATCACCACTTCGTTGAGCGGCATCTCGTAGGCCATGGCCACCTGGCTGCCGTGGTACAACATCTTCTTCTGTACCCCGCGCTTCTCTTGGCACAGGGTCATGACGTTGCCCACGTACTCCTGTGGCACCAGGATGTTGGCCGTGATCACGGGCTCGCGGATCTCGTCGATGCGGTCCACTTGCGGCAACTTGGCCGGGTTGTCCACGTACGAGGTCTCGCCTGCGGTGGTGACAACTTCGTAGATCACAGTAGGCGCGGTGGTGATCAGTTCCAGGTCGTACTCGCGCTCCAGGCGCTCCTGCACGATCTCCATGTGCAACATGCCCAAAAAGCCGCAGCGGAAACCGAAACCCAAGGCCGTCGAGGTCTCAGGTTCGAAATGCAAGGCCGAATCGTTCAGGCGCAGCTTGCGTAGTGCCTCACGGAAGTTCTCGTAGTCATCGGAGCTGATGGGGAACATGCCGGCGAACACGCGCGGCTGCACTTGCTTGAAGCCGGGCAGCGGCGAATTGGAAGGCTTGTCGGCGGAGGTGAAGGTGTCACCTACTGGCGCGCCATCGATCTCCTTGATACCGGAGATCACGTAGCCCACGTCACCTGTGTTCAATAGCTCGGTGTCGCGCATCTTAGGGGTGAAGATGCCAACCCGCGCCACTTCATAGGCGCGGCCGGTGGACATGACCTGGAGCTTCTGGCGCGGCCGGATGCTGCCGTTCACCACCCGCACCAGCGAGACCACGCCCACGAAGTTGTCGAACCAGGAATCGACGATGAGCGCCTGTAGTGGCGCATTGGCATCGCCCTTGGGCGGCGGGATGCGCTTGACCAGTTCTTCCAGCAGGTCCGGCACACCCAGGCCGGTCTTGGCACTGACCCGCACCGCATCCGTGGCACCGATGCCGATGATCTCCTCGATCTCCTCCGCCACCTTGTCCGGCTCGGCGTTGGGCAGGTCGATCTTGTTCAGCACCGGCATCACTTCCAGGCCCTGGTTCAGCGCGGTGTAGCAGTTGGCGACGCTCTGGGCCTCCACGCCCTGGGAGGCATCCACCACCAGCAGCGCGCCCTCGCAGGCGGCGAGCGAGCGGGAGACCTCATAGGAGAAATCTACATGGCCGGGGGTATCGATGAAGTTCAGTTGATAGGTCTGACCGTCTTTCGACTTGAAGTGCAGCGAGACGCTCTGGGCCTTGATGGTGATGCCCCGCTCCCGCTCGATGGGATTGGAGTCCAGCACCTGCTCTTCCATCTCGCGCGCTTCCAGGCCTCCGCAGAGCTGGATGAAGCGGTCGGCGAGCGTGGATTTGCCGTGGTCGATGTGGGCGATGATGGAGAAATTGCGGATGCGCTGCATGTCCACGGGCGGGCCGGTCTTTTCGCTTAAGTCTAAGGTGAGCTTTTCGGACGCCGGAGGTGGTCGCCTGGAAGCCGGGCAGGGTTTCGAGGCCCCGTCATGCCCCGGAAAGCCAAAAAGGCCAGCCGGGACAGCGCATTATAGCGGTTTAACTGTGTCAGTCCTATGCCGCCAGGACCCCTGCGGATTTAGGCTAGCCCCGCACGCCTATGGAAATAAGCGTCGACCGCCCCTTCGTCGAAGCGCGCCTCGCAGAGCACCTGCTCCCCTGCCGCCAGCACCGGGATACGCGTGCCATAGCGGGCCTTGAGCGCGGGATCGGTGTCCACGTCCACGAGGGAGATCTCGATCTCATCACCGTAGGTGACGTACAGGGCCGCAAGCATCTGTTCGCAGAGGTGGCAGCCCGGCCGGTGGTAGAGCACCAGGCCGGTCATCGACGCGCTGGTGCCTCCAGCGGCAGGAACAGCGTGCTGGAAGGACGGTGCACCAGGACCGGCACCGGCCGGTCGTGGGGCAACTTCTGGGCAAGCTTGTAGAACTGATCCGGCGTGGTCACGCCCACGCCATCGAGGCTCAGGACCACGTCACCCGGCTGGAAGCCGGCCTTGAGGCCCATGCCGGCACTGACACCGGTGACCATGAGGCCGCCATCCACACCCAGGGACTGCCGTTCGGCGGCGGTCAGCAGACGCACCGTCAATCCCAGGCTTTGGGCATCGCCGCCATCGGTCATGGCGATATCGCGGCTCTGCCCCAGGGTATCGAGCACCGCTGAGCGGACGCTCATGCGATCGTGCCCCAGCAGATGGCTGCTGGGTGAAAGGCTGGTCGGGGTCTCTGATACTGCAGGCTCGCTGGATCTGTCGCGATGGCCGCTCATGGAATCCCCAGGCTCATCCCCAAAACCCCGTTGCAGGGGGCTAGTGGAGGACTTGATGCCGGGATGGGTCGGAGTGTCCGAGCAGACCAGAGGTGCCGGATGGCCAGGCGAGATACCAGGGGGCGCAGCCCATACGAGGTCAGGTACCGAGAGGGCACCAACCAGACACACTGCCAGAGAAAGGCCTGCGGCTCGCATAGGAGCCAAGATTGTGGGGAATACCCGTTCAGGCCGCAAGGGCGGCCCGGGAGGCTACTCCTGGCGCGGGGGCTTGGGCTTGGTGGCCTCGGCCTGGGTATCCGTCGGCGCAACCGGCAGCGCCCGGCTGTTCAGCCGGTGCTTGCCCAGGTCCGGGCTGATGCCCTCCTGGTCCACCAGGGAGTCATCCAAAGACGCCTGGACGGGTGCGCTCTGGCCCGTCCAATTGGCATCGTTTACCAGGTCCACGGGCGAGGTCTCGCCCCTGGCAAGGCTGCTCGGCACGATCTCGCTGGCACCCGGCCGATGCACAGTGCCCCGGCCGATACCGATGATGGCCACCACCGCGACCGTGGCCGCGATCGCCATGCCGGCGAAGCCGCGCATCAGACCCGGCATGAGGCGCGTCTCTTCAGGTACCGGCACCGCCTCGACCTGCAAGGAGGCCATGACCCGGTCCGCCAGACCGCGGCTGTCCACCGCCGGCAATTCCTTGCGCATGGCCGCGCCGATGAGGTGATAACGCTCCCAGTGCAGGCGCAGGGATTTCTCCACGCTGAAGCGCCGCATCAGCAACTCGTGCTCCCCTTCCGGGAGCTCGTGGTCGCACAGGGCCGAAATCTGTTCGCGCAACTTCTGGGTCATCGCATCTCTCTCTTGGTCAGTCCAACAGGGGCTTCAGCTTCTCGTCGATAGCCTCACGCGCCCGGAAGATCCTCGACCGCACGGTCCCCACGGGGCAGCCCATGGTCTCGGCGATCTGTTCGTAACTCATGCCTTCCAGTTCGCGCAGCACGATGGCGGTGCGCAGGTCCTCCGGTAGATCGGCGATGGCTGTCTCCACCGTGCGCTGGATCTCATCCGTGAGCAGCAGCCGCTCAGGGGTATCCACATCCTTGAGTCGGGCCTGCACCTCGTACTGTTCCGGATCCTGCAGGTCCATGCCGTGGTCCAGGGGCCGGCGGCTCTCCGAGACCAGGTGGTTCTTCGCCGTGTTGATGGCGATGCGGTACAGCCAGGTGTAGAAGGCGCTGTCTCCGCGGAACCCGTGTATCGCCCGGTAAGCCTTGATGAAGGCTTCCTGGGACACGTCCAAGGCCTCGGTGCTGTCATGTACGTAACGTGTGACCAGCTTCACAATCTTGTGCTGGTACTTGCGCACCAGGACGTCGAAAGCGGCCTTGTCGCCGCGCTGGACGCGTCGTACCAGCACCTGGTCGGCGTCGGCCTTGCCAGGCTCAAGATCGACGATGGGCCTGGGCATGTTCATCATCTGTACTCATAGACAGCCGGCTTGGAGAAAAGTTCGCCACGGCAAGGGGATGCGCGTATATTTCGCGTCCGTACGGCCCCTTTTGACCCTATCCGGGCCTCCCCGCTAGTCTAACAGCCCCCGCCGGGCGCGGGCCCGGAAGCCTGTCATGCAACAGATGCACTCCTACGACGTGCTCATCATCGGCAGCGGCGCCGCCGGCCTGACCCTGGCCCTGCGCCTGCCCGCCTCCCTCAAGATCGGCTTGGTGGCCAAGGGTCCCTTGAGCGAAGGCAGCACCCTCTACGCTCAGGGCGGCATCTCGGCGGTCTTGGACAAGGCCGACTCCATCCAATCCCATATCGAAGACACCCTCAACGCCGGTGCCGGCCTCTCCACCCCCGCCACGGTGCGCTATGTGGTGGAACAGGGGCCGAACTGCATCCGCTGGCTCATCGACCAAGGCGTGAAATTCACCCGCGATGACGAAGGCGTGGAACCCGGCGCCTACCACCTGACCCGCGAAGGCGGCCACAGCCACCGCCGGGTGGTGCACGCGGCGGACGCCACCGGCCGCGCCATCGAGACGACCCTAGAAGCACTAGTGAGATCCCGGAAGAACATCACGCTGCTGGAACAGCACGTGGCCGTGGACCTCATCACTGCCACCAAACTCGGTCTGCCGGAGGCGCGCTGCTACGGCGCATATCTCCTGGACCGCAAGAGACAGAAAGTGAAGACCGTGGCAGCACGCCACGTGGTACTGGCCACCGGCGGTGCCAACAAGGTCTATCTCTACTCCAGCAACCCGGACGGGTCCACCGGCGATGGCATCGCCATGGCCTGGCGCGCGGGTTGCCGCATGGGGAACATGGAGTTCATGCAATTCCATCCCACCTGCCTATATCACCCGCATGCCAAGTCATTCCTGATCTCGGAAGCGGTGCGGGGCGAAGGCGGCAAGCTCTTGCTGCCGGATGGCAGCCAGTTCATGAAGCAGTTTGACAAGCGCGGCGAACTCGCGCCTCGCGATATCGTAGCCCGGGCTATCGACCACGAGATGAAACGCCTAGGCTCGGACCACGTGTTCCTGGACATCAGTCACCGACCCGCAGAGTTCATACGCGAGCACTTCCCCACCATCTATGCCCGCTGCCTCGAGTATGGCTACGACATGACCAAAGGGCCGATCCCGGTGGTGCCTGCCGCCCACTACACCTGCGGCGGCGTGCTGACTGACCTGGCGGGCCGTACCGACTTGCCTGGCCTCTACGCCATCGGCGAATGCGCCTTCACGGGCCTGCACGGCGCCAACCGCATGGCCAGCAACTCGCTCCTGGAATGCATCGTGTTCGGTTTCGCCGCGGCCGCGGACATCGAGGCACAGGCCAAGGGCACGCCTATGCCGAAGAGACTGCCGGACTGGGATGAGAGCCGTGTCACCGACTCAGACGAGGAAGTGGTTGTGTCACACAACTGGAGCGAGCTGCGTCACTTCATGTGGGACTATGTAGGCATCGTGCGCACCGACAAACGCCTGAAGCGGGCTCTGAGTCGCGCGGTGCTCTTGCAGCATGAGATAGACGAGTACTACGGCAACTTCCGCATCACAGGCGACCTGATCGAACTCCGAAACCTGAGTCTCGTGGCGAGCCTCATCATCCAGTCGGCACAGCGCCGCCGTGAGAGCCGCGGCCTGCACTACACCCTGGATTACCCGGAAGTGGATAAGTCATGCACGCCGCAGAACACCGTATTGGTGCCACCAAACTTCGCGGGTGGGACTCTGAAGGTCAACTGGACGGCTTAATTCAGCCCTTTGTTGTTCCGTAACGCAGTAAGACCTTGAGACGACGGAACGCATCTATGCGCACACTGTCCTGAGCCAGCAGGACGGTGCGGTTCTTGCCCAACTCATCCTTGAAGTACGCCACCACCAGCCAGGTACCGATGTAGACCTCCGGCTGAGGCTGCAGCGCATGCTCCACGCCATGCCGATCGGTGATGCCCCAACCCTCCTCCCGGGACCAATGCACCCGCTTGGGCGTACGCTGCATGAGGGTATACATGTTCCAGAAGAAGGCCGAGACGATGGCCAGCAACAGGGCCACCCGGTAGTCGAAGGGGATGGGCAGCGGCACGCAGACCAGCACCGCCAGCATGTGCATCAGTGAGAGCAGCACCATCACGAGACGTGACGGCCTGATCAGGGCTTCAAGGGGTTCGCCGTAGGGTGTCGACGACACGGCGCAACTCCTCGGTGGCAGGGCGCTCACGCCCGATGACAAAAGCAAAGAGTTCTGGATCCTGCATATCGAGAAGTTCGCGGAAGGCGCCCTGCTCTACTGCATCAGCTGCCGGATAACGCGTATCCAGATAGCCGACCAAGAGCAGGTCCAGTTCCTTCATGCCTCTGCGGCACTTCCAACGCAGGCGTGCCGTCTCGGACATGTCTGGCTTAATTTTGACGAGCCGCGAGAAGCTTCTTGATCTCGGCGATGGCCTTAGCCGGATTGAGGCCCTTCGGGCAGGTGCGGGCGCAGTTCATGATGGTGTGGCAGCGGTACAGCTTGAACGGGTCTTCCAGGTCATCCAGCCGCTCACCGGTGGATTCATCGCGGCTATCCACGATCCAGCGATAGGCCTGCAGCAGGATGGCGGGACCGAGGTAACGGTCGCTGTTCCACCAGTAGCTGGGACAGCTTGTGGAGCAGCAGGCGCAGAGGATGCATTCGTACAGGCCATCCAGCTTCTCACGATCATCCTTGGACTGCAGCCGTTCCCGATCCGGCGCAGGGGTCTGGGTGCGTATCCAGGGCTTGATGGAGGCATACTGGGCGTAGAAGTTGGTGAGATCCGGTACTAGGTCCTTCACTACCTTCATGTGCGGTAAGGGATAGATGCGGGCTTCGCCCTTGATCTCGGAGCAGGCCTTGGTACAGGCCAAGGTGTTGGTGCCATCGATGTTCATGGCACAGGAGCCGCAGATGCCTTCACGGCAGGAGCGGCGCAGGGTTAGCGTCGGGTCGATCTCATTTTTGATCTTGAGCAAGGCGTCCAGGACCATGGGGCCGCACTTGTCCATGTCCACCTCGTAGGTGTCCATGTGTGGATTCTGGCCGCTGTCTGGATCGTAGCGGTAGACCTTGAAGTTCTTGACGTTCTTGGCGCCCTTCTCGGCCTTGAAGGTCTTGCCTTCCCGCGGACGGGAATTCTTGGGCAGCATGAATTCAGCCATGGCTCGTCCTCAGTAAACGCGCTTCTTGGGAGGAATCGACTTCACGTCATCCGTCATCGTGTCCATGTGCACCGGGCGGTAATCGATATCCACCTTGCCCTTGCCATCCATCCAGGCCAGAGTGTGCTTCATCCACTTCTTGTCGTTCCGATCCGGGAAGTCCTCGCGGGCATGGGCGCCGCGGCTCTCTTCGCGGTTCAGGGCGCCGGCCATAGTCACGGTGGCGCAACCCAAGAGGTTGTCCAGTTCCAGGGTCTCGACGAGATCGCTGTTCCAGATCAGCGAACGATCGCTGACTTTCACCTTCTCGAAGGAATCGTAGACATCCTTGAGGCGCGTCTGGCCCTCCTCCAGGGTCTTCTCGGTGCGGAACACCGCCGCATCGCTTTGCATCACCTTCTGCATGCGCAGACGGATGGAGGCAGTGGACTCCTTGCCATCCGAGTGACGCAGCTTGTCGAAGCGCGCTAGGACTTGATCGGTGGAGTCCTGGGGGAAGCTGCGGGGCGTCTTGCCGGGCTTCACGGTCTCGGCGCAGCGGTGCGCAGCGGAGCGGCCGAACACCACCAAATCCAGAAGTGAGTTCGAGCCCAGCCGGTTGGCGCCGTGCACAGATACGCAGGCGGCTTCGCCGATGGCCATCAGGCCCGGGATCACGCTGTCCGGATCCTTGCCCTTCAGGGTCAGGGCTTCGCCGTGATAGTTGGTGGGGATGCCGCCCATGTTGTAGTGCACCGTGGGTTGCACGGGGATGGGCTGCTTGGTCACGTCCACGCCGGCGAATATGCGCGCGGTCTCGGAGATACCCGGCAGGCGCTCATGCAGCACTTCCGGACCGAGGTGTTCGAGGTGCAGTTCGATGTGGTCCTTCTCCGGGCCCACTCCCCGGCCTTCACGTACTTCCATGGTCATGGCGCGGGACACCACGTCACGGGAAGCGAGGTCCTTGGCATTGGGCGCGTAGCGCTCCATGAAGCGCTCACCCTTGCTATTGGTAAGATAGCCACCCTCGCCGCGGGCGCCCTCGGTGATGAGGCAGCCGGCGCCATAGATGCCGGTGGGATGGAACTGCACGAACTCCATATCCTGCAGCGGCAGGCCCGCGCGCAGCACCATACCGTTGCCGTCGCCGGTGCAGGTGTGGGCCGAGGTGCAGGAGAAATAGGCTCGGCCGTAGCCGCCGGTAGCGATGATGGTCTGCTGCGCGACGAAACGGTGCAGGGTGCCGGTGGCGAGATCCCAGGCCACCACACCGCGGCAGACGTTGCCTTCCATGAGCAGGTCCAGTGCGAAGTACTCGATGAAGAACTCGGCCTGATGCTTCAGACTTTGCTGGTAGAGGGTATGCAGCATGGCGTGACCGGTACGATCGGCAGCGGCACAGGTACGCTGCGCGATGCCCTCGCCGTAGCGAGTGGTCATGCCGCCGAAGGGGCGTTGGTAGATCTTGCCCTGCTCGGTTCGGGAGAACGGTACGCCGTAATGCTCCAGTTCGATCACTGCCTGGGGCGCTTCCTTGCACATGTACTCGATGCAATCCTGGTCGCCGAGCCAGTCGGAGCCCTTGACGGTGTCGTACATATGCCAGCGCCAGTCATCCTCGCCCATGTTGCCGAGGGCGGCGCTGATGCCGCCCTGAGCCGCCACCGTGTGGCTGCGGGTGGGGAACACCTTAGTGATGCAGGCGGTGGATAGCCCCGCCTCCGCCAGGCCGAAGGTGGCACGGAGGCCAGCACCGCCGGCTCCTACCACCACTACGTCATAGATATGATCGACGGTCTTGTAGGCTTGAGTCATCTCAGGCTCCGAAAGCGATGCGCAAGGCGGTGAACACACCGGCCGCGCCGAGCAGGATGCAGGCGAACTTGATCAGGAGCAGCGAAGTGAACTTCAACCACTCGGTATGCACGTAATCCTCGATGACCACCTGCACGCCCAGATAGGCGTGATACAGCAGGGTCACCAGGAACAGGCTCAGAAGTACCGCCACCCAGGGGGTGTGCAGCCAGACGATGACCGTGATGTAGTCGGCGCGGCTCAGTTGCAGCACCGAGCCCGCGAACCAGAGGCTCAGGGGGATAAGGCCTAAGGCCGAGACCCGCTGACCCCACCAATGAGCGGTGCCGCTCTTGGCTGAGCCCGAGCCCGTGACTTGGCTGAGAGGCGTGCGGAAACTCATGCCGCACCTCCCGTGTAAGCCACCCAGAGCGTACCGGCGGTGAGCAGGATCGCCACCACCCAGACGGTATAGCCCGTGATGTATAGGGTCTTGATCTCGAAACCCCAACCCGCATCCCAGGCCAGATGCCGGATGCCGTTGCAGAGGTGATAGAAGAGCGAGAAGGTCCAGCCGATGAGCAGGAGTTGGCCGAGCCAGCTGGAGAGGAACGCGTGGGCGGTGCCATAGGCGTCCGGGCCCATGCCCGCCGCCACCAGCCACCAAACCAGCATCAGGCTGCCCACCGCTAGCGCCACGCCGGTGGCGCGGTGGAGGATGGACATGGTCATGGTGATCTGCCAGCGGTAGATCCCGAGATGGGGCGATAGCGGTCGGTTATCAGCCATGCTTCACCTTGGTTAGAAATCTATGCATCGCCCGTTCTTCTCCCAGTCGCCGTAACGGGTCGGCTCCGGCCCCTTGGGACCGCCGATCTCTTTAGGCTGCTGGGGTTTGGCATCGGCTCCGGTACCGCTGGAAAGCGGTTCCTGTTTGGAGTCTTTCGCCGGAGTCTCGGTACGTTGCTCGGACATGGGATGCCTTGCTCTTATACCGTCCATTTTACACCTAAAGGCCGGTCTGGTCGGTACCCACGCAAGCCACCACAAGCAGCGGTTACAATATCAACAGCCCCTATGTCCACTGATCCCAAGACCATCCTGATGGACCTGTCCTACAAGGGACTGATCCGCGCCAGCGGCGCGGACGCAGTCGCTTTCCTGCAAGGCCAACTCAGCATCGACATCGAGAAGCTTGATACCTCGATGACCCGCCTCTGCTCCTGGAACACCGCCAAGGGCCGGGTGGTGACCTTGATACGCGTGTTCCGCCGCGGCGAGGATATCTTCCTGGCGCTGCCCGGCGGACTGAAGGCACAGGTGTTGAAGCGCCTCTCGATGTACGTGTTGCGCTCCAAGGTCACGCTCACGGATGCCAGCAGCGAATTCGGCTGCCTGGGTCTCATGGGAGAAGGTGCCGCTGAACTGATGGCCCAGGCAAATATCCCAGTGCCGATGCATCCGGATGAAGCGACCAGCACTGATGCATTGCAGGTCCTGCGTCTGCACGGGGAGTTCCCTCGCTACGTCATCTACGGCGCCGAGAGCGCTCTCGCCTCGCTGAAACAAAGCTGGGAACCTGTCACTGCAGCCGGCACCGAAGATGACTGGTCCCTGCGCCGGATCCTCACGGGAGAACCCACGGTCCATCCCGAGACCTCCGAGCACTTCGTGGCCCAGATGCTGGACCTCGATAAGCTGGGAGGCATCGATTTCAAGAAGGGTTGTTACATCGGTCAGGAAGTCATCGCCCGCGCCCACTACCGCGGCGGCGTGAAGCGCCATCTGGTCCGCGCAGAGTGCCGGACTTCCTCCCGACTTAAACCCGGTACAGACATCCACGCCAAGGGGCATGATTCTCCGGTCGGAGAAGTGGTGGATGCACGACCCGATGCCCAGGGCGTGTGGCAGATGCTGATCGTGATCCAGGATGACTTCCGGGAGAAAGATCTGACCTACGCCACCGATAGCGCCGCGGTCAAGATCCTGAAGAGCTAGTCCGTCTTCCTACGCATGGCCATGGCGTAGAAACCGTCCGTGCCATGGCGATGGGTCAAGAGCCTGAGTGATCCATCCTCCGGCATCCCTTCCGGCACCATCACACTCTGGCGGATGAATATCTCCGTCGCGTGCATCACCTCGAAATCCGGGTGGACGCTGAGGAAGCCCCTGGTGATAGCTTCATTTTCTTCTTCTAATAAGCTGCAGGTCGCGTAGATCAATCGTCCACCAGGGCGCACCAGCTTCGCGGCAGCATCCAGGATGCTGGCCTGGAGCTTGGTGAGCATCCCGAGATCGATGGGTCGCCACTTGATGTCCGGATTACGGCGCAGGGTGCCGGTGCCGGAGCACGGCGCATCCACCAGCACTGCATCGGCGGTGCCGGCATACCGCTTCAATATGGCTTCGTGTTCATCGCGGATGGCGAAAGCCTGGGCGTTATAGGCACCCGCACGGGCGAGCCGCGGTTTCAGGCGCTCGAGCCGGCTGGTGGAGACATCGTAGGCATGTAAGGCGCCGGTGTTCTGCATCATGGCGGCGAGTTCCAGGGTCTTGCCGCCGGCTCCGGCGCAGAAATCCACCACCTTCTCTTTCGGCGCAGCCTCGGTCATGAGCCCCAATAACTGACTGCCCTCATCCTGCAGCTCGAACAGGCCCTCCTTGAACTCTTCAGTGTTGAACAGAGGGCCGCGCTTATCTCGTTGCAGGCCGATGGGCGAATACTTCATGGGCTCGCAGGGATTGCCGGACTCTACGAGGCGCGCCGCTAGAGTGTCTCGGTCCGTGCGCAGGGTGTTAACCCGGATGCCCACCTGAGCCGCACGGTTCAGTGCTTCACTCAAAGCGATGGCTTCGGTCTCACCGTATTGAACCACCAATTTCTCCGCCAACCACTCCGGCATGTTGATGCGTGCACTGAATGGTAGGTCTTCGGCCTTGATGCCGCGTACGCGTGCTACCAGTGTATCGGTGTCATGGAAGCCGGCCTCGACAAGAGCGCGGCCGCTCCAGCCGGAGTACTTCAATAGATAAGTCGCTATCAACCAGCGAGTACGTTCCCGGTCATCAAGATCGGCGGGCAGGCAGGATGCCATCAAGGCTTCCAGCTCACCTTTTCGACGCAGGCAACCGTAGACGGTCTCAGCCGCGAAGGCCCGATCTTTGGAACCCATCTGACGATGAGCTCGGAAATATTGATCTATCAGATGATCCGCAGGAGAACGGGTCTCAGACAGGACGGCATCGAGGATCTCGGTCGCCTGACTGAGACGAGTGCGTCCATGTGGGATCTCATGCGTTGGCATAGTGATCGCTCCCGGAAGTCATCGCACGACTTTGCCAGGATCCCGCATAGGATACCGCGAAAGTACTTGGTTCAAAGCCCCGAGAATCAGGGGCAAGGGTGTCTGATCGATCTGTTCTTGGTATGAATGCGACTCGGTGACATTATCAGCCGTCAGGCTTACTTCCACCTCAAGATGGCCAAGGCTCTTTGCGCGAATATCTAAATGAAGGTCAGGTTCAAGGCAATCGAGCACCGCTTCGCCTTTCAATTTCTCATCCAATACTTTCAAGGCAGTAAAAAAACTCGCCAGTTCACTAAGGTGGATAAAAGGGCCATGGGCCACTACGCGAGAATCACGGCCTTTGTATTCAGCGGTGACACTCAGCCAATCGCTGTCCCAATAATCTTGGACGTCTGGGAATTGCCTTCCATGAAGCCAGACATCCAAACGGTCTACCTTGATATCTGGGTCGCCTAATTTGGATGTCATAGGCATCAGCCGACTATTCAGGCCGCATCAAAGGGAACAGGATCACGTCGCGGATGGACGGCGAATCCGTGAACAACATCACCAGCCGGTCGATACCGATGCCCTCACCCGCCGTGGGTGGCATGCCGTATTCCAGGGCGCGTACGTAATCCGCGTCGTAGAACATGGCTTCCAAGTCGCCCGAGTCCTTCTCCGCCACCTGGGCCTTGAAGCGCTCCGCCTGATCTTCAGGATCATTCAATTCCGAGAAGCCATTGGCCAGCTCGCGGCCGCCCACGTAGAACTCGAAACGGTCCACCAGGAAGGGATCCGAATCCTTCTTGCGGGACAGGGGCGAGACTTCCATCGGATAGTCGATGATGAACGTAGGTTGCTTCAGGCTAGGTTCGATGGTGTGCTCGAACAGAGTGAACTGCAGTTTCCCGGCACCCCAGGACTTCTTGGTAGGCACCTTGTGCTTGGTACAGACTTCCTGCAGGTAGGCTACATCGCGCAGCTTGGACTTATCCAAGCCATTGGTCTCGGCGATGGCCTGCTCCACCGACAGACGCCTGAAGGGCGGGCCGAAATCGTACTCCTCGCCCTGGTAGTTGATCTTGCTGTCGCCGGTAAGAGCCATCGCAAGGCTGCGCATCAGGCTCTCGGTCAGGTCCATCAGGTCCGTATAGGTGGCGTAGGCCTGGTAGAACTCCATCATGGTGAACTCGGGGTTGTGTCGCGTGGACACCCCCTCGTTCCGAAAGTTGCGGTTGATCTCGAACACCCGCTCGAAGCCGCCCACCACCAGGCGCTTCAGGTACAGCTCCGGCGCGATGCGCAGGTACAGCTGCATGTCCAGGGTATTGTGATGGGTGATGAAAGGCCGCGCCGCGGCGCCGCCCGGGATGGGCTGCATCATGGGCGTCTCGACCTCGAGATACCCTAAGGCATTCATGAAGTCCCGCAGGTGCTGCACGATGCGGGTGCGGGTGCGGAACACTTGGGCCGCCTCGGGGTTCATGATGAGATCGAGATAGCGCTGACGATAACGGGTCTCAGTGTCCGAGAGACCGTGGAACTTCTCCGGCAGCGGCAACAGCGACTTGGCTATGAGCCGTGCCTTATCGGCGCGCACCGAGAGTTCGCCGGTCTTGGTCTTGAACAGCTCGCCTTCCGCGGCGACGATGTCACCCACGTCCCAGGTCTTGAAGTCGTCGTACAGGGCTTCGCCCAGCGCGCCCTGCTGCATGAAGAGCTGGATGCGCCCGGAACTGTCCTGCAGGTGGGCGAAGCTAGCCTTGCCCATGATGCGCTTGGCCATCATGCGGCCCGCCACCTTGACCCGGATCTTCTCCTGTTCCAGGGACTCGCCACTACGTTGGCCATAGAGGCCGTGCAGCTCAGCTCCGAGGGCATCGCGATGGATGCCGTTGGGGAAAGCCTCACCTTTCTCGCGCAGCTTCGCCAACTTCTCCTTCCGAAGTTGGGTTATCGAATTCTCGTCCTGCGGCGGCAGTGATTGGTCAGTCATTTCATTCCCCAGTGATTCCTATAAGCCTTGCTTCAAGGAGGCTTCGATGAAGGGATCCAACTGACCGTCCAACACCTTCTGCGGATCGCCGGTCTCGTAACCGGTGCGCAGGTCCTTGATGCGGGACTGATCCAACACGTAGGAACGGATCTGGCTACCCCAGCCGATATCCGCCTTACTGTCCTCCAGCTTCTGCTGCTCCTCGCGACGCTTCTGCATCTCCATCTCGTACATCTTGGCCTTCAGCATCTTCATGGCGGTAGCGCGGTTCTTGTGCTGGGAGCGCTCGCTCTGGCAGGCCACCACGATGCCCGTGGGGATATGGGTGATACGGATGGCAGAGTCGGTCTTGTTCACGTGCTGGCCGCCGGCGCCTTGAGATCGGTAGGTATCCACCCGCAGGTCCGCCGGATTGATGTCGATCTCTATAGTATCGTCAACCTCAGGCGAGACGAATACCGCGGAGAACGAGGTGTGCCTGCGCGCATTGGAATCGAAGGGCGACTTGCGCACCAGGCGATGCACGCCGGTCTCGGTGCGCAGCCAGCCATAGGCATAGGGCCCTTCATAACGGATGGTGGCGCTCTTGATGCCCGCCACTTCGCCGGCGGAGGCTTCCACGAGTTCGGTCTTGAAACCGCGCCGTTCACCCCAGCGCAGATACATGCGTAGCAGCATCTCGGCCCAGTCCTGGGCTTCGGTGCCACCGGAACCGGCCTGGATGTCCAGGAAGGCGTTATTGGAATCCATCTCACCGGAGAACATGCGACGGAACTCCATGTCCGCCACCTGCTGCTCCATGCGTTCCACGTCGGTGGTGACGTCGCCCACCGCGGACTCGTCCCCCTCCTCCACCAGCATCTCCAGCAGTTCGCCAGAGTCGTCGAGGCCTTGGGAGAGCTTATCCAGGAGGGTCACCACCTCGTGCAGACGTGCCCGTTCGCGGCCCAGTTCCTGGGCGCGTTCTGGCTTATCCCACACCTTGGGGTTCTCGAGCTCGCGGTCTACTTCTTGGAGGCGTTCGCGCTTCGAATCGTATTCAAAGGTACCCCCTAAGAGCATTGGCGCGCCCTTTGAGGTCGGATATCTTGGTCCTGATCGGATTGACTTCCATAGTCCGCGCATTTTACTACAAACCGCCTTAAAACCGGCTGCAGCTACGTTGTCCTCCGGCTCGGAATCCTCATGTGCACCCGGACGTACACTCCGGTTCTTCGCCGTCGGTCGCCTTGCCTTGCTCGGTTTTAAGACGGTTAGCCAATCGGCTCTATGTATTCGACCAGGAGCTGCAGGCGCCTTTCACCCCGGTATTCGTTCACATCCGGCTTGAAGGCGATCCTCACCCGCTGGCAGGACGCCGGGATGTCCTCACCGACCTGACCGAAGGCGATGGCCTCGCAGCAGAGACCATCATGGTGCTCCAGCACGAGCTTCAAGTGACCTGTCCCCACCACCCGCCGGTCCAGGAGCCGAAATTCACCATCGAAAAGGGGCTCCGGGAACGCCTGACCCCAGGGGCCGCTGGAACGAAGCAATTCAGCTGTGCCCAGGCTGAAGTCATCTGCCGGCAGCTCGCCATCTGACAAAAGCACCCCTTCCAGGTCTGCCGCCGTGAGCCAGCGGCGTGCTTCATGCTCGAAAGCGTCGCGGAAAGCCTCGAAGCGCCCCGCTTCCAGGGTCAGACCGGCCGCCATGGCATGGCCGCCGAACTTGGTGATGAGGCCCGGATGACGGGTGGAGATGGCTTCCAGGGCATCCCGGACGTGCATGCTCTTCACGGAACGGGCGGAACCCTTATAACTGCCATCGTCGGCCCTCGCGAAGGCGATGACCGGCCGGTTCATCCGATCCTTCACCTTCGATGCAACCAGACCCACCACACCCTGGTGCCAGTCCTCATTGAACAGACTCAATGCCATTGGCAGGCTGGGGTCGTCTGCATTGAAGTCCAGATGCGCCAACACCGCGAGGGCTTCCTGCTGCATCTTGGCTTCGATGTCGCGGCGCTCATGGTTGAGCTCGTCCAACTTCGCTGCAAGCTCATGGGCGCGGACTTCGTCGTCTGTGAGCAGGCACTCGATGCCCAAGGACATATCCGTGAGCCGTCCAGCGGCATTGAGGCGCGGCCCCACGGCGAAACCGAGGTCAGAAGCGGCAGCGCGCTTCAGGTCGCGCTTGCCTATCTGCATCAAGGCACGGATGGCAGGGATGCAGCGGCCGGCGCGGATACGCCGCAGCCCCTCTGTCACCAATACCCGATTGTTGTGATCCAGGCTCACCATGTCCGCGACAGTACCTAACGCCACGATATCCAGATATTCGGCCAGGTTCGGCGCGACGAAGTCGCGTTGCGTAAACCAGCCTGAGTCATTCAAGTTGGCGCGCAAGGCCGCCAGAAGATAGAAGACCACGCCCACCCCTGCGAGACTCTTGCTGGGGAAAGCATCGCCCGGCAGGTTCGGGTTCAGGATGGCGTCCGCTTCCGGCAGCGTCGCGCCCGGCAGATGATGGTCCGTCACCAGCACCTTGATGCCACGTGATCGGGCCTCGGTGACGCCTGCGTGGCTAGAGATGCCGTTGTCTACCGTGATGATGAGATCAGGCTTACGCTCAGCCGCCAACACCACGATCTCGGGAGTGAGGCCGTAACCGTATTCGAAGCGGTTCGGCACCAGATAATCCACGTGCTCAGCGCCGAAGCGGCGCAGGACCCGGACCAGGAGCGCCGTGCTGGTGGCGCCGTCTGCATCGAAGTCCCCCACCACCAAGATGCGCTGTTGACCTGCAAGAGCCTTGGCCAACATCGCCACCGCGGCGTCCATGCCACCCAGTTGGCGATAGTCCGCTAAAGCAGCTAGCGCGAGATCGAGAGCGGTGGCATCGACGATGCCCCTGGCCGCGTACAAGCGACGCAAGAGCGGATGTAGCGTGTCCGGCAACTGCACATCCGGCACCAGACGCCGCTCAATGCGCCGGGTCTTCAAGGTGCGCCTCCCAGAGGCCGGCCCAAGCGCCAAAAGCGTCGTGCTGCACCGGGGCTCAGTTTGAAATCACCGAGACCTTCCAGATGGAAATGGAAATCATCGAGCGCCCCGACTTTCACCATCTTGAGCAGGGGGCCGAACCAATCCCGTTCAAGGGCCCCGATGTCATCTGCTTGCACGGCGATGAGATCACCGGCAATCACAGCAGCGGCGTCAGATGGCGCGACCACACTCTGACTTGCCCACGTCGCTAGGCCACGCAACAACGGTAAGTCCGTGACGATACGCGGTGGCGCCTTCCTGGTGGCGGCCGGCAAGCTCCCGCCTCCCCAGAACCACAGGCTGTTGATGGCAGGCCGCCCCTGCTCTTCCCGTGAGATGTTCACGGGATGGGTATGAAACAGCATCTGGGTCTCGTTCATGATCTGTTTCAGGAGTTTCCCGTCGGCCCCGCTTGGCATGGCCTCCAGCACTGGGCCTCCCACGAAAGCGTCCGGGTCGTGGGTCACGGCGTCCAAAGTCTTCGGAGTACGTAGATAACCGCGGCCCGCCGTAGAGAACTCAAGATGCCAGCCATCGGCGACATAGGTCGCATCGAAGGCAGCTGCCAGCGCTGCCCGTTCCTCCGGCGTCACTCCGAGCACTGATGGCGGCATCAACACCAGCTGATCCCGGTCAGGCGCGAGGTGGACTGGATCTGCCCGCAACCAATAGCACTCGTCCCTCTGACCTCCATCACCCAGGCGCATGAACGGACCAGGGTGGATATCGCCAACGACGAGCCCAAATGACGGCACCAGGCAGGCCCCCATATCCCGTGTATCGGTCTGGGTTGCACGCGCCAGCATGCGTTCCAGAGCCGGCATGCGCGGTCGGCCGGCAGCCTGGTGTGCGCGCAGGAATCCGGGGATCAGCAGAGTGGTAGACATAGGGCTCAAGCGTTCAGTTGAGCCTATTATGCCGTCTGCCCTATGCTAGGTGCATGAAGTTCGCCAAAGAGAACACCGGCCGGAATGTGAACGTGATCCGTGCCTATGCACCGGGCCGCGTCGACGTCAGCGAGACCTCGCTCACCAAGAGCTTCATTGTAGCGCGGGACCAGCTCATCGGAGATTGGCCCCCGCAACGCTTCGAGGAGCTGACCTCCGGGGACCTGAAAACGGCCCTGACTCTCGAGCCTGAAGTCCTCATCATCGGCACCGGCAAGCAGCAGCGTTTCCTGCCGGGTGAGTTGATGGCTGAGTTGAGTCGCGGTGGGATCGGCGTGGAAGTAATGGACACGGCCGCCGCCTGCCGGACCTACAACGTACTACTGAGCGAAGACCGGAAGGTCGTCGCCGCCATTTTGATGATTTAGTGTAAAAAAAGCTGCTGCGCTCGCCAGGGCGTTGTTGCACTCGGCTCGCAATCGGTCACGTACACAAGAGTACGCTCCCTTTGCTCGCCTCGCGCGCCTAGCCCTGCCTTCGCTCGCGACGCTTTTGAGGCGCGTTATTCAAAGAGCGAATCCTCAGAAAGGCCTTCGGCTTCCAGTATCTGCCGCAAGCGTTTCAGGGCATCCATCTGGATCTGCCGCACCCGTTCACGGGTCACACCGATGGCATTGCCCACGTCCTCCAGCGTCCCCTTCTCCTGGCCGTTCAAACCGAAACGCTGCTCTACCACCTGCCGCTGCTTGTCGTTGAGCCGGCCCAACCACTTCTCGATGATCGTCTGCATGTCCGCGTCCTGCAGCAGGCGCGACGGATCGGTGTTGTTCTCGTCCGGGATGGCATCCAGCAGCAGGCGCTCGCCGTCACGGCCGATAGGCGAATCCACCGAGGTGACCCGCTCGTTCAGGCCCAGCAGGCGCTTCACCTCTTCAGGCGTCGAGTCCATCTCCTTCGCGATCTCCTCGGCGGTGGCATCCCGATCCAGGGCATGGGCCAGCTTCCGGGCGGCACGCAGATAGAGGTTCAATTCCTTGATGACATGGATCGGTAGGCGGATGGTGCGGGTCTGGTTCATGATGGCCCGCTCGATGGTCTGGCGGATCCACCAGGTCGCATAGGTCGAGAAGCGGAAGCCCCGCTCGGGATCGAACTTCTCCACCGCATGGATCAGCCCGAGGTTGCCTTCTTCGATGAGGTCTAACAGCGGCAAGCCGCGGTTGATGTACTTGCGGGCGATCTTCACCACCAGACGAAGGTTGCTCTCGATCATGCGCCGGCGCGCGGACTCATCGCCGCGCAGGGCGAGACGGCCGTAATAAACCTCTTCCTCGGCGGAGAGCAAGGGGGAATAACCGATCTCTGAGAGGTACAGACGCGTGGCGTCGAGCTGGGCTGGGGCGAGCGTCGCTTCGGCCTTGGGTTCCGCTTCTTCCTCGGCGGCTTCGGCCTCAGCAGCCGGGAGCAGTTCGTCGGATCCTTCTTCGGCCAGGAGTTCCCCAGCCGGCGACGTCTCCTCCGCCTCCAGCTCCACTAGGACCTCTTCGTCCTGCGCGTTCTGGCCCGGGCGGCTCACGCAAGCTGCCGCGTTTGGCGGGGATTCAGGACCAGGGACATGGCTCAATCTTGCAACGCATGGGGTCCCGAAGCAAGTCGGCTATTTCTTGGGAAGGTAGGACAAGGGATCTACGGGGTTGCCGTCGTAGCGTATCTCGAAGTGCAGCACCGGGCGGTTGTCACGGCCCAGGCCCATGGTGGCGATGCGGTCACCGATGCGGACTGCGTCACCCTCCTTCACCAATATCTGATCGTTATCCGCATAGGCAGACAGGAAGGTCTCGCTGTTCTTGATGATGACGAGTTTTCCATAACCGACGATGCCGCTGCCGGCATAGACCACCTTGCCGCCGCTGGCGGCGCGGATCTCCGTGCCCAGGGGCGCGGTGATGTCCATCCCCTTGGCAAGACTGTTGCCGGCATGGAACTGGCGTACCACCTCGCCCTGCACCGGCCAGGCCCACAACACGGGGCCGGAAGACGGCGCTGCCCCACTCACTATCATGGCTGACCGGGCGGTAGCAGTGCCACG
The DNA here is from genome assembly GCA_036500225.1 of Gammaproteobacteria bacterium. Lineage (GTDB taxonomy): Bacteria > Pseudomonadota > Gammaproteobacteria > Natronospirales > REEB76 > DASUBN01. Next base: position 52,773 of record DASYCJ010000084.1, on the reverse strand, counting down.
CGCAGACTTGTGCAGCGCGTTGGCAGGCGCCGCCAGCACCAACCTATCGCCGGGGTGGATGCGGTAGTCGGAACCCAGATGGTTCCAGCTGGAGACGTCGTGATAGTCCAAGCCGTAACGCCAGGAAATGGAATACAGGGTGTCGCCGGATTTCACCACATAAGATGCGGGCGCCGGCTCCACGGCCGGCGCATCCTGAGGCGCATTCCACTGCAAGGCGCCGGCACAGCCGGTGAGCGATGCGAACAGCAGATACGCCAGGACGCGCTTCACTCGAGACCTCCCAATAAAGGCACGAAGCTCACCCGGTCCAGCACTTGCCGTTCATAGCGGTCACCGGGATGTCGGGTGATGAGCAGGAGTTGCTGGTCGCCGCCCGGCCCCACCGGGATCACCATGCGGCCGCCTTCCGCCATCTGTTCCATGAGTGAGGGCGGCACTTCCTCTGGCGCGGCGGTGACGATGATGCCGTCATAGGGCGCGTGCTGGGTCCAACCCCAGCCGCCGTCCGCATGGCGGTAGAACACGTTGCGGATGTTGATGCTGCTCAAGGTCTGGCGAGCACGCTGCGAGAGGGGCGCGAGACGCTCCACCGTATACACACGCTTCACCAATGAAGACAGGATGGCGGTCTGGTAACCGCAACCGGTACCCACTTCCAGCACTTTCTCCAATGGACCCGCATCCAGCAGCGCCTCGGTCATACGCGCCACCACATAAGGCTGGGAAATGGTCTGGCCGAGCCCGATGGGCAAGGCGGTATCTTCATAGGCGCGGCTCGCCAAAGCCTCATCCACGAACAGGTGTCGGGGCGTGGAACGGATCAGACTCAAGACCCGGGCATCCTTGATTCCCTGCTCCTTGAGGCGCGCCACCAGCCGATCGCGGGTGCGCGCCGAGGTCATGCCGATGCCGCGGACCTCGCCGTTCATTTGATCTCTATCCCTTGCAGCCATTGGGACAGGTTGTCTATGGCGGAATAGCGGGTGAGATCGATCTGGATGGGCGTCACGGAGATGCAGTGCCGGCGGATGGCATTGAAGTCCGTGCCCGGTCCCGCATCCTGCTCTGCTCCCGGCGGTCCGACCCAATAGATCGGCCGGCCACGGGGGTCTGAATCCTTCAGCACCGGTTCGGAACGATGCCGATGACCCAAGCGCGTCGCTTCCACACCCTCGATCGCGTCCCAGAGCAGGTCTGGCACGTTCACGTTGAGGATGGTGTCTGCCGGCAGCGGATGGGAGCGCAGGCGTTTCACCAGGTCGCAGGTGAAGCGCGCCGCCGTGGTGTAATGCCGCCCGTTACTGGCATCCAGCACCAGGGACACCGCCACCGCCGGGAAGCCCAGGAACCGGCCTTCCATGGCGGCTGCCACGGTACCGGAATAGAGCACGTCATCCCCCAGGTTGGCGCCGGCATTGATGCCGGACACGACCATATCGGGGGACTCGTCCAGGAGCCCGGTGATAGCCAAGTGCACGCAGTCCGTGGGGGTACCGTCAACGCAGATGACGCCCGGGGCATCGTGACGCAGCCTCAAGGGGGCATCCAGGGTCAGGGAGTTGCTGGCGCCACTACGGTTGCGGTCCGGGGCCACCACCGTCACGTCGGCGAAGCCTTTGAGGCCCTCCGCCATGCAGCGCAAGCCTTCGGCATGGCAACCATCGTCGTTGCTCAGCAATATCTTCACCCGACTCCCCGGAACATATGCATTATCATGCTTAGGATACTGTAAAAGACCGGCCGGTACCCATGCGCTCCAAGCATGAACCCAGCGAAGAAGAACGCCAGCTCTTCCGTGAATCCGTGAAGGGCGCGAAGCCTCTGCGCGCCAAGAAGAAGGTCACAGCCAGGAAGACCAAGCCCCTGCCCCGCGCCCGGTTCGCCGACATGGAGAGACGCGCAGTGCTGGAAGAGAGCCTGAGGCTGGACCTAGACGACGACGTGTTCAGCGGTGAAGACCTCTGGTACGCCAAGCCCGGCGTGCAGCTGGCGCTGATGCGCAAGCTGCGCCGCGGCCAGTTCAGCACCCGCGCCGAGCTGGACCTGCATGGCATGAAGAGCGAGAACGCTCGCGTGGCGGTAGCGGAGTTCCTGCTGGAAGCCACCGATCACGGCTGGCGCTGCGTGCGCATCATCCATGGCAAGGGCTTAGGGTCAGGACCCAAGGGACCGGTCATCAAGCAGAAGCTGGGGGGCTGGCTCCGGCAGCGCAAGAACGTACTGGCCTTCTGCTCTGCTCGCCCAGTCGATGGCGGCACGGGCGCTCTCTACGTCCTGCTGGGGAAGTCCTGAACTCTATTTCTTCTTGGCAGACAGCTGCGCCACCAGCGTCTTGAGCGCGGCCTGGGTCTCCTCACCGAACCATACTGCGGTCATCTCGTCCCGGGTCGTCGCGCTTAAGCTGTCGAACAGCGCCTCGTAATCAGCTCGCAGCGCCTTGCGGGTGGCCAACATGGCATGGGGCGGCATCTTCAAGAGTTCCCGGCACCATTCCAGGGCCTTCGGCACTACCTCTTCAGACGTCACCACTTGATCCACCAAGCCACAGGCCAGAGCCTCATCCGGCGAGACCAACATGCCCCGCACCGCCAGTCGTTCCGCATGGCGTTGACCCACGAGCCGCGTGAGACCGCCGAGGATGATCCGCGGCACCGGCAGACCCACCTGCACTTCGTTGAGACCTATCTTGAACTTACCCTGGGCGGCGATGCGGGTGTCGCAATAGATAGCAATCACAGCGCCGCCGGCCGGGCTGTGGCCGGTGATGGCGGCTGCCACCGGGATGGGCGAGAGAGCCAGGCTGCGAAGCATGCCGAAGAATTCATCCCAGAAGGCCATCATCCCAGCATGATCCAGCTCCAGGAGCGAGGGCACATCGAGGCCGGCGGAATACATGCCGTTCACCCCGGAGAGGACCAGGGCCTTGGCGCCAGACTTGGGTGCCGCTTCCACGGCGGTGCGCAATTCCTTCACCAAGGGATGATGCAGGGCGTTCACTGGAGGGCGCTCCAGGCGCAGCTCTAGGATCTCTCCGTGTTCAATCTTCGTTAACATCTTCTGACTCTCCGCGGGTCTCTACCAATTCTCTCAACACCGTGGTGGCATAAGCCCCCGCAGGCAGGAAGAACTCCAGTATCAACGTCTCACCTTCAGTTTGCCAGGCGAAGTCCCGCACCGGCAGACGCAGGCTACGCCGCGTCATATCCACACCCACCTTGGCGAGACCCTTGGTGAGATCCGGATGCCGCGCGGCCACTTCCGCTTCCAGGGCCTGCACCTCACCCGAAGTCATTGGCTCGCCGCGGCCCCAGAGAGGCCCGGTGGGATGCACATCGCCTTTCGTCAGACGAGCCGGCAACTCCGCATCACCTTCCATGGCCCGGAACACGCTATGGCTGCCGTCCAGCATCAATACCTCACCGGGGAGCACCTGACTCCAGTTGCCCGCCGCCACCCGCTGGGACAAGACATCGTTGAAGATGAGACTGCGGGCCGTGGACAGGAGCAGGCTGAACAGGCGCCGGTCATGGATGCGCAAGCGCCCCGAGAGCGCAGCTTCCGCTTTCTGGATGTTGGCGGCACCGCGGCCGAAACGTTGTTCACCGAAATAGTTAGGCACGCCACCATTCTTGATGGCTTCCAGCTTCGGCATGAGCGTGGATACGGGGCCGCTGAGTTCCCGCAACACCAGTCGGAACTTGTTACCTTCCAAGCTACCGGTCTTGAGCTTACGGCGATGCCGCTCTGACTTGAGCACCCTGAACTCATCGGAAGGTAGCGTCGACCAATCCGGTTCGGGCTTGCGATCCAGGTTCAGGGTGAAATGCTGGACCGTGACCGCGTGGCGATCCTTGAGGCCCGCATAACCAACTTCCCGTGAAGGGATGCCCGCGTAGCGCGCCAGCTGGTCGCCCACCCAGTGGGTGTTGGCGCCGCGCTTCTCTACCGTAAGCATCGCATGGGGACCTTCACCGTCCGCGGCGAAACCCAGAACCTCTTCTACCCGGAAGTCCTCTGGCGTGGAACGGATGCGGACAGAGATATCCGTGGGGCCGTAGGCCCGTGCCCAATCAGGAAGCGTATCCATCAGATGTCTTCGAGCAACGCTACGGCATGAGCTGCGATGCCCTCGCCCTTGCCGATGGCGCCCAGACCTTCGTTAGTGGTGGCTTTCACGTTGACCCGGTCCGCCAACAGACCCAAATCCGCCGCCAGGTTCCCACACATGGCTGGGATATGACCGCTGAGCTTAGGGGCTTCAGCGATCACGCTCACATCCACCTGAGAGGGCCTGAGTTTCTTCCCCGCCAGCAGTTTGACCACTTCTCGCAGCAGCATGCGGCTGTCGGCACCCTTCCACTTGGCATCCGTGTCCGAGAAATGCCGGCCGATGTCACCCAAGGCCGCAGCCCCCAGGAGTGCATCGCAGACGGCATGCAGCACCACGTCTCCGTCCGAATGGGCCTCCACGCCCTTGGTGTAGGAGATACGCACTCCACCCAGCACCACATGGTCGCCGGGCCCGAGGGCATGCACGTCATAGCCATGGCCTATCCTCATGTCTTCTCTCCAGCGCGGTGTGCGAGGATGGCCTCCGCCAGCGCGATATCGTCAGGTCGTGTGATCTTGATGTTGTCGCTGCGCCCTTCCAACACTCTCACGGAGTGGTGCAGGCGCTCCACGGCGGCCGCTTCGTCGCTGGGCGCCTCGCCGGCAGCTAAGGCCGCCTGCAGGGAGTCTTTGAGCAGCTTGTAGCGGAACATCTGCGGCGTGAACGCACGCCAGAGTTCAGCCCTATCAGTCGTGCCAGCCACTATGCGGTCCTCGTCCACCCTCTTCAAGGTATCAGCGACCGGCACCGCCAGGATGCCGCCGACCGGGTCATCGCCGAAGGTGTGCAACAGCGAAGAGATGTCCCGGGGATGCAAGCAAGGACGCGCCGCATCATGCACCAGCACCCAGTCTTTCTCTTCCAGCTCCTCATCCAGGGTGAGCAAGGCGTTCAGCACCGTATGGGCGCGGGTCTCGCCGCCGGAGGCGATGCGCACCGGCTTGGCATGCGTGCCGGGCAGGTAACGCTGCCAATAGGGATCGTCCGCCGCCACTGCCACCGTGACGCCGGCGATGGCCGGCTCCGCCAGCAGCACATCCAACACTCGCTCGATGACGGTGCGGCCGCCAAGGGACAGATATTGCTTGGGTATGGAGCTGCCCATGCGCATGCCACTGCCGGCAGCGGGTATCACCGCCCAATAGCGCTGGTCCATGTTCAATGGGCCTTGGTGGCAGGCGCGGGCACCTGCACGATCTGATAGAAGGTCTCACCCTTCTTCACCATGCCGAGTTCGGCACGGGCCCGCTCTTCGATGGCCGCTTGCCCGCCCTTGAGGTCGTTCACTTCCGCCTCCAAGGCTGCGTTGCGTTTGGTGAGGGCAGCGTTCTCTGCGGCCTGGGTCTCCACCTGGCTTTTCAGGCGCATGGCGGATGGCACGTTACCGATGCCGAACCAGAGCTGGAACTGGAACAGGATCAGCAGCAGCAACAGCAGCAGCGGCACCAGCCGCTTCCAACCGAAGCGGCCGGCGATGTTCACCGGCTACCGATCCCAGCGGGGAACGCCCGTCTGCCGTGATAACGCGCCTTACCACCCAGACTCTCCTGGATGCGCAAGAGCTGGTTGTACTTGGCGAGGCGATCGGAGCGCGACAGGGAACCGGTCTTGATCTGAGTCGCCTTGCTGCCCACGGCGATGTCAGCGATGGTGGAATCCTCGGTCTCCCCGGAGCGATGCGACACCACCGCGGTGTAGCCGGCCTTCACGGCCATGTCGATGGCGGCTACTGTCTCGGTCAAGGTGCCGATCTGGTTCACCTTGATGAGGATGGAGTTGGCGACACCCTTGTCGATGCCTTCCTTGAGGATCTTGGTGTTGGTGACGAACAGGTCGTCACCCACCAGCTGTACTTGCTTGCCGAGCTTGTCGGTGAGGATCTTCCAGCCCTGCCAGTCATCCTCCGCCATACCATCTTCGATGGTCACGATCGGGAACTTGCGGGCCAGGTCCGCCAGGTAATCCGCGAACTCAGCAGAGCCGTACTGACGGCGCTCCGATTCCAGGTGATAGCGACCGTCCTTGTAGAACTCGCTGCTGGCGGCATCGAGGCCCAGCACGATATCCTTGCCGGCCTTGTAGCCAGCCCGGTCGATGGCTTCCATGATGGCCATGAGCGCCGCTTCGTTTGATGGCAGGTCCGGGGCGAAGCCGCCCTCGTCGCCCACAGCGGTGTTGAGGCCGCGCTCGTGCAGCACCTTCTTCAAGGTATGGAACACTTCGGCGCCGTAACGCAGCGCCTCGGCGAAGTCAGGCGCGCCGACCGGCAGGATCATGAACTCCTGGATGTCTACGTTATTGTCCGCGTGGGCACCACCGTTGATGATGTTCATCATGGGCACCGGCAGCGTGTTGGCGCGGCTGCCACCCAGGTACTCGTATAGGGCCAAGTCCTGCTCGTTGGCAGCGGCGCGCGCGTTGGCCAGGGACACCGCGAGTATGGCGTTGGCACCCAAGCGGCCCTTGTTCTCGGTGCCGTCCAAATCGATGAGAGCCTGGTCCAGCTTCTTCTGGTCCACGGCTTTGAAGCCCTTGAGCTTCTTGCGGATCGGCCCTTGCACGTTGGCGACGGCCTTCCTGACACCCTTGCCGCCATAACGGTTCTTGTCGCCGTCCCGCAGTTCCACCGCTTCGCGCTTACCGGTGGATGCGCCTGACGGCACCGCGGCGCGGCCCCAATGGCCGCTGTCCAGCAATACGTCTGCTTCTACAGTGGGATTACCCCGGGAGTCGATGATCTCGCGGGCACGGATGTCGGTGATCTTCGCCATGGGCAGCCATCTTCCTTAGATAGTGAGGATCAGAGTCTGTCTTCCAGGTAAGGTCGGCGTTTCACCGCCAGGTCCAGTTCCTTCAAGGTCTCGAGAAGCGCGGCCATGTCGGCGAGCTTCATTGAATTCGGGCCGTCGCAGAGGGCCTTGTCCGGATCCGGATGGGTCTCCATGAACACGCCCGAGACGCCGGCGCCGATGGCGGCACGCGCCAACACCGAGATGTGCTCGCGCTGGCCGCCGGAGCTGCCGCCCTGGCCGCCTGGGAGCTGTACGGAATGGGTGGCGTCGAACACCACCGGACAACCGGTGCCGCGCATGACCGCGAGGCCGCGCATGTCCACCACCAGGTTGTTGTAGCCGAAGCTGAAGCCACGCTCACAGACCAGGATGTTCTGGTTGTCGGTGGCCTTGGCCTTGTCCACCACGTTCTGCATCTCCCAAGGAGACAGGAACTGGCCCTTCTTGATGTTGATGGGCTTGCCGGTGCGCGCTGCCCGCTGGATGAAGTTGGTCTGGCGACAGAGGAAGGCCGGGGTCTGGATCACGTCCACCACCGCGGCCACCGCTTCCATGTCCGTGTCTTCGTGCACGTCGGTCAACACCGGCACGCCGATCTGCTTCTGCACCTTGGCGTGGATGCGCAGACCCTCTTCCATGCCGGGGCCACGATAACTCTTGCCGGAAGTACGGTTGGCCTTGTCGAAGGAGCCCTTGAAGATATAGGGGATCTTGAGCTTGGCCGTGACTTCCTTGAGATGGCCGGCTACGTCGAGGGCGAGTTGCTCGCTCTCGAGAGTGTCAGGACCGGCGATGAGGAAGAACGGTTTGTCGGGGCCCGCTTCGAACCCGCACAGCTTCATGCCCGGGCCGCCTTCAGGGTCTGGCCGGACTGCTGGGAGAACGCCCGCGCTGCCTTGATGAAGCCGGTGAACAGCGGATGCCCGTCACGCGGCGTGGAGGTGAACTCCGGATGGAATTGGGTGGCGATGAAGAACGGATGGTCCGGCAACTCTACGATCTCCATCAGGCCGTCACTGGAACGGCCCGAGAACACCAGGCCCTTCTTCTCCAGCTGTTCGAGATAGTTGTTGTTGAACTCATAGCGATGGCGATGGCGCTCCATGATCTTGTCCTTTCCGTAGAGCTTATGCGCCAGGGTGCCGGGCTTGAGCAGCGCCTCCTGGGCGCCCAGGCGCATGGTGCCGCCCATGTCGGACTTGTCGTCGCGTTTCTCGACATTACCGCTGCGGTCTTTCCATTCGGTGATGAGGGCGATGACCGGGTTCGCCGCATTACGCTCGAACTCGGTGCTGTGAGCGCCCTTCAGCCCCACCACGTTGCGGGCGAAGTCGATGGTCGCAACCTGCATGCCGAGGCATAGGCCCAGATAAGGGATGTTGTTCTCGCGGGCATAGGTGGCAGCAGCTATCTTGCCCTCGATGCCGCGTTCGCCGAAGCCGCCAGGCACCAGAATCGCATCCATGCCGCGCAGCATCGAAGTACCGGCCTTGGCCACTTCCTCGGAATCTACGTAGTGGATCTTCACTGCGGTGCGCGTATGCAGGCCTGCGTGGCGCAGCGCCTCGTTCAGGGACATGTAGGCGTCCGCCAGGTTCACGTACTTGCCCACCATGGCCACGTTCACGGCAGCCTCAGGGTTGGCGCGGGCTTCCACCACCTTACGCCATTCCGTGAGGTTGGCGGAGCGCGCATTGATGCGTAGATGATCCACCACGATGTCGTCCAGGCCCTGCTCGTGCAGCACCAGGGGGATCTTGTAGATGTCATCCACGTCCGGCGCGGAGAAGACCGCGCGCTCCTCCACGTTGGTGAACAGCGCGATCTTGCGGCGCGCATCCTGGGGCAGTTCCGCGGCGGCGCGGCACAGCAGGATGTCCGGCTGGATGCCGATGGAACGCAGCTCCTTCACGGAATGCTGGGTGGGCTTGGTCTTGGTCTCGCCGGAGGTAGGGATATAGGGCACCAGAGTCAGGTGCATGTACACGCACTTGCCGGCACGCCCCATCTCCATGCCCATCTGGCGGATGGCCTCTAGGAACGGGAGGGATTCGATGTCACCCACGGTGCCGCCGATCTCCACCAGGCACACGTCCGCGTCGCCTGCGCCCTCGCGGATGCTGCGCTTGATCTCGTCGGTGATGTGCGGGATCACCTGCACCGTGCCGCCCAGGTAATCTCCGCGACGTTCGCGGCGGATCACGCTCTCGTAGATGCGGCCGGTGGTGAAGTTGTTGCTCTTGCCCATGCGGGCACGGATGAAGCGCTCGTAATGCCCCAGGTCCAGGTCGGTCTCGGCACCGTCGTTGGTGACGAACACCTCACCGTGCTGGAACGGACTCATGGTGCCCGGGTCCACGTTGATGTACGGGTCCAGCTTGACCATGGTGACCTTGAGGCCACGGGCTTCGAGGATCGCGCCCAAGGATGCGGCGGCGATACCCTTGCCTAATGAGGAAACTACACCACCGGTGACAAATACAAACTGGGTCATCTGGAGCTCCCGACGCGGTGCCGGGACGGCACTGCGGAATCGGGAAGACAGAATATCAGAAGCCCCCTGCCGCGAAAAGCTTATGTACGACAGGACGCGGATTTCCGCGGAAAAACCTCAAGGCCTCAGTGCAATGGCGGATGTTCGCGCCATTCGATGCGCAAACCCGCTTCGCCGGCTCGCGCAGTGTGGGGTTCGCAGGTGAAGAGCCCCGCCACCGCCAGCAATTCTCCTCCGGCGCCTGCATCGGAATATACCAGCGGCAGCCTGTCCCGCAGCCAGGGGAAGACACGCATCTCCTGCAGCCATTTCTTGAGGGGGCGGCCGTGGACATGGCCCGCGGGCCGGCAGGACTCGCCGCCACTGCGGAAGGTGACCCTGAGGCCCATTGGGCCACAGAGCACGGCGCGTACGCCCTCACCCGCTGCCGGCACCAAGCCCAACTCCCCCAGGCCGGCACCCAGGGACTCGAAGACCCCAGGCTTGAGCTGGAAGGCCTGGGGGGTCGGCGGTAGGGGTTTCAGGGCATATAACTGCCCGTCATAGCGACGCACCTCGGCCCCCTGCCAATCCACGCAGGGATTGCGATCCTCCCCGGCACTCGCCTGGGACAGGATCTCGCTCAACTTGTGGGACGGCGGCAGCGGCAGGCCGCGCCAGCGCAACCAATGGCGCAAGAGTTGCCGGGCACGGGGCTCCGGGAGCTCTTCCAGAGCTCGCGCCGGCAATGTCTCTCCCGAACTGTAACGCTGCCAATCCTCAGCAGCCAGGGCCTGCAAGACCCTCTCCGCCTCGGCGCTGTGCCCTGCCGCACGGGACAATGTAGTGGCCACGGCAGGCCAACGGTGCTTGAGCAGCGGCATGACTTCGTGGCGGAGATAGTTCCGGTCGAAGTCCCGGTCCGCATTGCTCGGGTCCTCGATCCAGCTAAGGCCCTGGGCCGTGGCCCAGGCTTCCAGTTCGACGCGAGTGTAGGCCAGCAACGGCCGGAGCAGATGCCCACCTTCGAACTCGGCGCACACCGGCATGGCCGAGAGACCCCGCACGCCCGCACCACGCAAGGCTTGCAGCAGGAAGGTCTCGGCCTGGTCATCTGCATGCTGGGCCAGGAGCAACGCGTCGCCGGGTCGCATGAGGTCGCGGAAGGCTTCGTAACGCGCATCCCGGGCAGCAGCTTCGAGGCTCGCACCGGGCGCTGGATCCACCATCACGCTCAAGGCTTCGAGCGACACGTCCAGCGCGCTGCAGAGACGTTGGCAGTGCTCCGACCAGGCGGCGGAATCTGCTTGCAGGTTATGATCCACATGCACGGCGGAGAGCTCGCCGGGCAGCTTGGCCCTGATCTCCACGCAGGCTCTAAGCAGCACGGAGGAATCCAGGCCGCCGCTCAGTGCCACGTGATACCGCCCCGCTGGCGGGAAGCTCAGCAGGTGGTCCAGGAGTGCGGAAGACGAGAAAGCCACGAGGGATCGGGCCGGAGCCTTAGACTCCGGTCACTCTTTATAGCTGCCGAAGGAGGTGAAGCGCTTGTAACGGGCTTCCACCAGCTCTTCGGCGGAGAGACTGTCCAGGCGCGCCAGGTTGTCCAAGAGGCCTTTCTTGACCGCGGCCGCCATGGCATCCACATCCCGGTGCGCGCCGCCCAGCGGCTCCTTCAACACCAGGTCGATGAGCCCCAGGCTCTTGATGCGTTCTGCGGTGATGCCCATGGCCTCGGCCGCGTCAGAGGCCTTGTCGGCGCTCTTCCACAGGATCGAGGCGCAGCCTTCCGGCGAGATTACGGAATAGATGCTGTACTGCAGCATCAAGACCCGGTCACCCACACCGATGGCCAGCGCGCCGCCGGAACCACCCTCGCCGATCACAGTGCAGATGATGGGCACCTTGAGGGTGGACATCTCGAACAGGTTACGGGCGATGGCCTCGCTCTGGCCCCGTTCCTCGGCCCCTACGCCCGGATAGGCGCCGGGAGTGTCGATGAAGGTGAAGATAGGCAGGCGGAAGCGCTCCGCCAGCTTCATGATGCGTAGTGCCTTGCGGTAGCCCTCGGGGCGGGGCATGCCGAAGTTACGACGGATCTTCTCTTTGGTATCGCGGCCCTTCTGTTCGCCGATCACCGCCACCGGCCGCCCGTCCAGGCGCGCCACGCCGCAGACCATGGCCGGGTCGTCGGCATAGGCCCGGTCGCCCTTCAGCTCCTCGAAGTCGGTGAAGACGCGCTGGACGTAGTCCAGGGTATAGGGACGCTGGGGATGCCGCGCCAACTGGGCCACCTGCCAAGCAGACAGGTTGGAGAAGATGTTCTCGGTCAGGGCACGGCTCTTGGCCTGCAGGCGCTCGATCTCATCAGTGATGCTGATGGCCGACTCGTCACCGACGAAACGCAGCTCCTCGATCTTGGCTTCAAGTTCGGCGATGGGCTGTTCGAATTCGAGGAAGTTGAGGTTCATTCTCTGAAGTTTATCCCAAGAGACTGTAAACGTTACCGGTTGTAGGCTTTGCGGGCAAGCCCGATAGACTCAGGCGTAAGCCGGCTCGTAGGCAGCGGCGCTGGCCGCAGACCGGGGGGCATAGATCAGGGTCAGTTCATCCGGGCCCAAGAGCCCATCGAGGCTCCGGATCAGGGCTTCGGAGGGCTGGATGCGCCAGTTATCAAGGTTCGGCAGCGGTGTCAGCACCTTCAGTCCCTGTTCTTCGGACTTGACCTGGATGCGTATGGCCACGCGCCCGTCCCGATCCTGCTTGAGGGCCTTCTGCAAGGCCTGGATGAAAGTACGGTCCAGGCGCTGCTTGTCCAGGGTGATCTCCAGGCGTGCCAGGCGCCGCTGTCTCAGCACCTCCAAGTCATACATGTCCTTGACCTTGTTGATGCGCCAGGCCCGGTTGAACTCGTCGTAGCTGAAGTTCCCCTCCACCACCAGGATGCGGTCCTTCTGCGCCACGTTCTTGAACTTGATGAAGCCGTCCTCGAAGAACACCACCTCCAGGCGGCCGGTGTTGTCGTCGAGGTTGAGGATCACCCGGTTGCCCTTCTTGCGGATGCCGATCAACAGTCCGGAGATGGTGACGCTGCGCGGGCGGCTATAGACCCGCTCACCATTGCCGGAAGGCGCTGGCGGCGATTCGCTGATGAGGTCGCCCAGAGTGGTCTCACCGAAGGCCTGCTGCAGTTCGCGTTTGTAGCGATTGATCGGGTGGCCCGTGAGATAGAGCCCGAGGGTCTCGTTCTCATTGCGCAAGCGTTCAGCTTCGTCCCAGTCCGGCAAGCTCGGAGTGACCACGGCAGGCTGATCAGCAGCAGGCGATGCGGCAGCCGCCACGCCGAACATATCGTTCTGCCCTGCTTCGCTAGCCCGAGTCTGCTGCTGGGCTGCCGCCAAGGCTTCCGGTAAGCGCGCCATCAAGGTCGCGCGATTTGGCCCTAAGCCGTCCAGGGCGCCAGCGCGGGTCATGGCCTCCAGCACCCGTTTGTTCACCTTCTGCAGGTCCATGCGCCGGCAGAGATCGTCCAGGTCCTTGAACGGTCCATTGGTCTGGCGTTCCACCAATAGACCTTCGATGGCCGCGAGACCGACGCCCTTGATGGCGCCCAAGCCGTAACGGATGGTCTGGGAATCTGCCGCGGTGAATTTGTATTCGGAATGGTTCACCTGTGGCGCCAAGATATTGATGTCTATCTGGCGGCACTCGTGGATGAAGCCCACCACACTATCGGTGTGGTCCATGTCGGAAGACAGAACCGCCGCCATGAACTCAGCTGGGTAGTGAGCCTTGAGCCAGGCAGTTTGGTACGAGAGCACGGCATAAGCAGCAGAATGGGATTTGTTGAAGCCGTAGCCTGCGAACTTCTCCATCAGGTCGAAGATGTGGGTGGCGAGCGCGCCATCCACGCCGTTCTTGATGGCGCCCTCGGTGAAGATGCTGCGCTGCTTAGCCATCTCCTCCGGTTTCTTCTTGCCCATGGCGCGCCGCAGGAGGTCGGCGCCGCCGAGCGTGTAGCCCGCCAGCACCTGGGCGATCTGCATCACCTGTTCCTGATAGAGGATCACACCGTAGGTGGGGCGCAGTACTGGCTCCAGCTTAGGGTGGGGGTAGTCCACCTTCTGCACGCCGTGCTTACGGTTGATGAAGTCGTCCACCATACCGGACTGCAAGGGGCCGGGACGGAACAGCGCCACCAATGCGACGATGTCCTCGAAGCGATCCGGTCGCAGCCGGCCGATGAGGTCACGCATGCCGCGGGATTCCAACTGGAAAACTGCGGTGGTCTGGCAGCGCTTGAGCAGTCCATAGGTGGCGGTGTCGTCCATGGGCAGCGCGCCCATATCCAAGGGCGGCTCACCGGCCTGGGCACGTTGCTGGTTGATGGTGCGCACGGCCCAATCGATGATGGTGAGGGTGCGCAGTCCCAGGAAGTCGAACTTCACCAGGCCCACCGCCTCCACGTCGTCCTTGTCCAACTGCGTCACTGGATGGTGACCGCCAGCTTCCACGTACAGCGGCGTGAAGTCCGTGAGTTCGGTGGGCGCGATCACCACCCCGCCGGCGTGCTTGCCTGCGTTGCGCGCCAGGCCCTCCAGGCGTTTGGCAAGGTCGATGAGTTGATGCAGTTCATCGTCAGATTCGTAGAGCTGCGCCAGCTCCGAGACATCCGCCAGCGCCTTGTCCAGGGTGATCTCCAGCTCCATGGGGATGAGCTTGGCGATCTTATCCACGTAACCGTAAGGGTGGCCCAGCACCCGGCCCACGTCGCGCACCACGGCGCGGGCCGCCATGCTGCCATAGGTGATGATCTGGGAGACCCGGGCATGACCATACCGGTCGGATACATAGTCGATGACCCGGTCGCGACCTTCCATGCAGAAGTCCACGTCGAAGTCCGGCATGGAGACGCGCTCCGGATTCAGGAAGCGCTCGAACAAGAGGTCATGCTCGATAGGGTCGAGATCGGTGATGCCTAAACACCATGCCACCAGTGAGCCTGCACCGGAGCCGCGGCCTGGGCCCACGGGCACGCCGTGGTGGCGCGCCCAATAGATGAAGTCCGCGACGATCAGGAAGTAACCGGGAAAGCCCATGCCGCCGATGACACCGAGTTCCAGGTCGAGGCGCGACTTATAGGTCTGCTCGGTCTCTTCGCGTCTTGCGCCAGCCTTGGCCAGCACCTTGGCGAGGCGCGGCTTCAGGCCCCGCTCCGCCTCGGCCCGCAGGAAACTCTCGGTAGTGTGTCCTTCCGGCACCGGGAAAGCCGGCAGGTAGTTCTTGCCCAGCTCCAGCTTCAGGTTGCAGCGCTTGGCGATCTCGACGGAATTCTCCAGAGCCTCTGGCAGATCCGAGAAGAGTTCCGCCATCTCCGTCGGAGTCTTCAGATATTGCTGCTGACTGTAGAGGCGTGGACGGCGCGGATCGTCCAGCACCCTGCCCTCCTGGATACAGACCCGGGCCTCATGAGCCTCGAAGTCGTCGGCAGTCAGAAACCGCACGTCGTTGGTGGCTACCACCGGCACGCCCGCACCCGCCGCCATGCGCACGGCAGACTCCAGGTATTCCCCTTCCTGGTCGCGGCCGGTGCGCTGCAATTCCATATAGAAGCGATCCGGAAAGAGTCCGCGCCAGGCGGCGAGCCGTGTATGGGCTTCCGCCTCCCGCCCGGCCAAGAGAGCCTTGCCCACGTCCCCGTCACGTCCTCCGGAAAGCGCGATCAGTCCGCTGCTGCGGCCCGTGAACCACTCCCGTTCCAGCAGGGGCCGGCCGCGCTTCTGGCCTTCCAGGTAGCTGCGGGTGATGAGGGCCGAGAGGTTGAGATAGCCTGCATGGTCGCAGCACAGGAGCGTGATCAGGGCCGATTCGCCGTTGTCACCTTCCCGCACGTGCAGGTCGGCTCCGACGATGGGCTTGAGTCCCGCATCCTGGGCTTCTTCGTAGAACTTGATGAGGGCGAACAGGTTGCTCTGATCCGACAGGCTCACTGCCGGCATGCCGGCAGCCTTCACCGCCTGCATCAGCTCCGGTACCCGGATCACGCTGTCCGCCAGCGAATATTCCGTATGTAGCCTGAGATGGACGAAACGTGGGTTCACGCCGGCTCCGACTGCAAGCGGCGCTGCACCGGCGCGAAGCTGCGGCGATGGATAGCACAAGCGCCGTGGCGCTCCAGGGCGTCCAGGTGCGCCGGCGTGGGATAGCCCTTGTGCACGTCGAAACCATATTCGGGATAGAGCGCATGCATGCGACGCATGACAGCATCTCGCTCCACCTTGGCCAGAATGGATGCGGCACTGATGGCGCGCACCTTGCTGTCACCCTTGATGATCGCGGTGACCGGCAACAACACGGGCGGCAATTGGTTGCCGTCCACCTGGACCTCGTGGGGCTCGATGCTCAAGGCGGCCACGGCCCGAGCCATGGCCAGGAGCGAGGCCTGCAGGATATTGATGCGGTCGATCTCTTCATGATCGGCCCAGGCCACGGCCCAGGCAAGAGCGCGAAGCCGGATCGTGTCTGCCAGTTCTTCGCGGGCTTCAGGGGTGAGTTGCTTGGAATCCTTGAGGCCACGGATGGGCCGTGCAGCATCCAGGATCACGGCGGCGGCACATACCGGTCCCGCCAAGGGGCCCCGTCCCGCCTCATCCACGCCCGCCACGCGCCGGCCGGCGTCCTGGACCTTAAATCTCGCTGTCATGCCCGCCCCGGTCTTGGTACCCACGTCTCTTGCGGCATTCTACTCCGGCCTGCGACGCCGGGAGTCCGCCAGCGCCAGCACGGCATCTGCGGCGCGCGCATCCGCGCCCACCCGCAACACGCCAGTCAGATCCTGCAAGCCGCGTATCTGCATATCGCGAGCCTGCTTGTCGTCCAGGAGCTTCAGCACCGCTGGGCCCAATTCTTCAGGATTAGCGCGGGCCTGCATGAACTCTGGCACCAAATCGCGCTCCGCCAGGAGATTGGGAAGCGACACATTCTTTATCTTGAGGAGTCCCAGGCCCATGACCAGGTTATAGGTCAGGCTGGAGACTTTGTATGCCACCACCATCGGGCATCTAAGCAGCAGGGCTTCCAGTGCCGCGGTGCCGGAGGCCAGCAACACCGCGTCCGCGGCGCCCAACACCTCGTGAGAATGGCCTTCCACCAGGGTCACCGGCAGATCCGGTTGCAGCGCACGGGCCTGGCGTTTCAACAGTTGATTGAGCGCCGGTGTCGCCGCGGGGATGACGAAGCGTAGCTCCGGTTTCTTCTGGCTCAGCCAGGCGGCCGTATCCAGGAACACGGGGCCCAGGCGCTCGACCTCCGATCTGCGGCTGCCAGGCAGCAATGCCACTACCGGCTGATCTTGTGGGAGATGCAGTTCTTCGCGCAGTCCACGCCTGTCTGGCTGTGCAGGGACCGAATCGGCCAACGGGTGCCCGACGAAAGTCGCCTTGAAGCCATGCTTGTCATAGAGCGGTGGTTCGAAGGGCAGGAGCGCCAGGGTCAGGTCCGCTGCACGGCCTACCTTGAACACACGTTTGGGTCGCCAGGCCCAGATGGAGGGACTGACGTAGTGCACCGTGGGGATGCCTTGCTTGCGCAAGGTCTCTTCCAGTCCCAGGTTGAAATCGGGGGAATCGATACCGACGAACACGTCCGGCGGGTTCGAGAGGAAATGCTGCTTGAGATGGGAGCGGACCTTGAGCAAGCGCGGGAGGTGATGCAGCACCTCCACCAGGCCCATCACTGCTAGCGTCTCGGCGGGATACAAGGTCTTGCAGCCGGCGGCCTGCATCAGCGGTCCGGCTACACCTTCGAATTCGACGTCGGATCGGCGCGCGCTGACGGCGCGGATAAGTCCCGCACCCAGGATGTCACCTGAACTCTCCCCCGCCACGATGCCAATGCGCATGACTCTTGAGGCCCTCAGCGCGTGATGCTGCGTTCGCTCTTCTCCAGGAACCGCGCCATCAGCGCCACTTCCGGCTGGGTCTCGCCCAGGATCTTGAGCTGCTGCAGGGCCTCTTCCAGTCGGAGGTCGGAGCGGTACAGCACCCGGTAGGCATTCTTGATGTTGCGTATCTGGTCGGCACTGAAGCTACGGCGCTTCAGACCTTCGCTGTTGATGCCGTGCGGCTCGACGGGCGTGCCGGACACCATCACATAGGGCGGTACGTCGCGGGTGATATCCACGTTCATGCCCGTGAAGCAATGGGCGCCGAGGCGCACGAACTGGTGGATCTTGCTGAAGCCACCGAGGATGGCCCAGTCCTCGATGTCCACGTGGCCCGCCAGAGTGGCGTTGTTGGCCATGATGATGTTATCGCCCAGGATGCAGTCATGGGCGATGTGTATGTACGCCATCAGCCAATTGTCATTGCCGATGCAGGTGGTGCCCTTGTCCTGGGCGGTACCGCGATTCAGGGTCGCGGACTCGAAGATGCTGTTACGGTCGCCGATCTCGAGGGTGGTGGGTTCACCGGCGTATTTCTTGTCCTGGGGCGCGCCGCCCAAGGATGCGAAGGGGTGGATGTGGTTTTCCCGGCCGATACGGGTCGGGCCCTGGATCACCACGTGTGGACCGACCACGGTGCCCGCGCCGATCTCCACGTCTGGTCCGATGAAGCTGAAAGGCCCGACGCTGACGCTGCTGTCCAGCCGCGCCTTGGGATCGACGACGGCCTGGGTGTGGACACCGCCGTTCACTCTTCGTGCACCTGACCGGCGCACATGAGCTCCGCCTCAGCCGCCATCTTGCCGTCCACCTCGGCTACGCCGGAGAACTTCCAGATGTTGCGTTTGGCGGCCAGTATCTTCACCTTGAACAGGATCTGGTCACCCGGCACCACCATCTCACGGAAGCGTGCCTTGTCGATGCCGACGAAGTAATAGAGTTCGTTGGGACCCGGCGGATGACCGATGGTGGCGAAAGCCAAGAGACCTGTGGCCTGGGCCATGGCCTCCAGGATCAGTACACCCGGCATCACCGCACGCTGCGGAAAATGGCCGGGGAAGAATGGCTCGTTGATGGTCACGTTCTTCAAGGCGACGAGCGATTCACCCGGCGTGCACTCCAGCACCCGATCCAACAGCAGGAACGGATAGCGGTGAGGCAGCTGCTTCATGATCGCCTGGATGTCCATGAGCGGTGGTTTCGACATGGCTTAGTCCTTGAGTTTCTTTTCGAGTTCGGCGATACGGCGCGCCATGGCATCCAACTGCCGGAAGCGCGCCGCGTTCTTGCGCCAGTTATCCACGCTGTCCATCGGCAAGCCGCCGCCATAGACACCGGGTTTGGTGATGGCTCGGGTGACCATGGTCATGGCGATGACGATCACGTCGTCGCAGACTTCCATGTGGCCGTTGATGCCAGCACCGCCCGCGATCATGCAGCGTCTGCCGATGTTGGCGCTGCCGGCGATGATCACTCCGCCTGCGATGGCGGTGTGCGCGCCGATGCGCGAACCGTGGCCCACCTGTATCTGGTTGTCGAGCCGCACGCCTTCCTCGATGACCGTATCTTCGAGGGCGCCGCGGTCCACGCTGGTGTTGCAGCCGATCTCCACGTCATCGCCGATCACGACGGCGCCGAGTTGCGGAACCTTGACCCAGCGCTCGCCGTCCTTCGCATTGCCGAAGCCGTCGCCGCCGATGGCGCAGTTCGGATGCAGGATCACTCGCTGCCCCACCTGCGAGCGGGGTCCGAGGTACACGTTCGCGACCAGACGGCTGTCGGTGCCGATGCGCGAGCCATGGCGCACCACGCAGTTGGGGCCGATGAAGGCGCGCGGGCCGATCTCCGCCCCCGCCTCCACCACGGCGCCGGGCGCCACCCAGGAATCCGCCGAGACACGCGCCTCGGGGCTCACATGCGCGCCGGCTGCGATGCCACCCTGCACGGGAGGCTCCGGCACCAAGAGCGCCGCGACCTTGGCATAGACGAGATAGGGATTTGACGTGATCAGCGCCGGCAGCGCCGTGTCCTTCGCGTCTTCCGCGTTCAGGATCAGGGCGCTGGCGCCGGTCTCCGCCAGGAAACGTTTGTAATGCGGGTTAGCGAGGAAGGCGATGGTCCCGGGCGCCGCGTTCTGGATGGTCGCGACGCCGGTCAGCCGAACGCTGCCGTCGCCGCGCACTTCCCCACCGCAGCGGGCAGCCAGTTCAGCGAGTGTCTGTCCCGCCGCCGCCATCCGCTCAGCCGCCGCTCTTGGCGTTCCCGGCAGCCTTGTAATCCTTCTGCATCTGCGCCAGCACCTGGTCGGTCACATCCACGGCAGCGTCCTTGTAGATCACGCCTTCGGCGATGATCAGATCGTACTTCTGTACCTGGGCGAACTCCTGGGCGGCCTTGAACACGTCCTGCTGTAAGGAGCTCAGCGCAGAATTGCGGGCCATATTCACGTCATCCATGTAGTCGCTCTGCTTGCGGCCGAAGTCGCGCTGCAGTTCGTCGATCTGGCTCTGGGCGTCCTGCACCTGCTGGGAGCTCATGGTGGCGCCGTTTTTGTTGAGCTGGTCCTGCTTGTTCTTGATGTCGTCCTGCTCCGCCATCAAATCCTTCTTGCGGGCATCGAACTTCTTGGCCATGTCGGCCGTGGCGTTCTGCGCCTGCGGCGACTTCTGTAGCAATGATGCTGTGTCGATCACGCCGATCTTGAGGTCGGCGGCCTGGGCGCCGGCGGCGAGCCCCAGGGAGGCAGCCAACAATGCGGCGAGAGACAGGGATTTCATGGTCACGGTTTCCACTCCTGAAGGATTTAGATCAGTAATAGGCGCCGAGGGTGAACTGGAAGCGCTCGGTCTGGTCGCCTGTTTTGACGTTTAGCGGGAAAGCATAACTGAATTTCATTGCACCCAGGGGCGTGAGGAAAGTGGCCGCCAGGCCCCAGGATTCGCGCAGGTTCGGCAGGTTGAACTGGCTGGCGCTGCTGAAGGCGTTGCCGATATCGAAGAACAAGGCCAAACGGTAGGAGCCGGCGCCGGTGGTGTCCTTGCCAAAGCGCGGGATCACGAACTCGTTCTGGGCATAGAACATGGCCCGGCCGCCGATGGGCAAGAGCAGGTTCGGGTCCTGGGGACCCAGGGTGCCTGCCACCCAGCCGCGCACCGTATCCGGCCCGCCGACGAAGAAGTTCTTGAACGGCGGATATTGGGTGGTCTTGCCGTAGGGCCCGCCGTAACTCACCTGCCCATTCAGGGCATAGATGAACTTGAAGGGCAGCGGCAGGAACGCGTACTGCTGGTAGCTCAGGATGTAGTAGTCGACGTCACCGCCTGGTACTGCGGTGGTGAAGGTCAGGCTGTTACGCACGCCCGCGGTCGGGAAGATGATGCGGTTCTCGGTGTCATAGACGTAACGCAGGCTGTTCTCGAGCGTGTTGTAACGAAGACCCGGGAATTCGCAGACGAAGACGAAGTCACGTATCGGGTCCACGCAGGCGGCCGGCGTGAAGAACAGGCTGCCGTTGCCCGGCGACTGCATGAATTGGATGTATTCCTGCGAGGTGCCGGTGGTAGAGAACAGCTCGTTGTGCGAATAGGTCAGGCCTTCGCCCCAGGCGCTGTATTCGGAAAGCGGTATGTCATAGCTCAGGCCCACGCCATAGGACTGGGTGGTCAGCGGCGCGCTGTTGATGTTCAGTGAAGAGACGCGGGTCTGGAACACGCTCCAGGTACGGCTCACCCCATCCACCGTGGCATACGGGTCGGTGAAGGACAGGTCGTAACTGTGGCCGATGGCGGTATGGCTCGCCTCGAGCTCGAGTTTCTCGCCGGTACCGAGGAAGTTGGCGTTGGTGATGGAACCATCCAGCACCAGGCCGGACTGGCTGCCGTAGCCGATGCCGATGTTGGCGGTACCCGGCGGGCGCTCCTTCACGTCAAAGCTCACATCCACTAGGTTCGCGGTACCGGGCACCGGCACGGTCTTCACCTGGGCATCGTCCACCCAGGGCAGACGCTGGATGCGCACGCGCGAACGTTCCAGGTCCAGGTTAGAGAGCCAGGAGCCCTCGAACTGACGCATCTCACGGCGGTACACCTCGTCATTGGTGTCTTCGGCACCGTTGAAGATGATGTGGCGCACATAGGCGCGCTCACCTGGATCCACCACGAAGGTTATGGATACGAGCTTATGGTCGCGGTCGATATCCGGGACAGGGTTGACCTGTGCGAACGCGTAACCATCCACGCCTAAGCGTTTGCGGATCAGGTCGGCGGATGCATTGGCGCGACCCAGGGAGAAGGTGTCGCCGGACTTCAGCAATAGATAGCGCTTCAACTCACTCTCGGGCAGGATCAGGTTGCCCGCGAGTTTAATGTCCTTGATCTTGTAGATAGCGCCTTCGGTGAGGCCGACGGTGATATAGACGCTATTGTGGTCCGGGGAGACCGCCACCTGGGGTGAATCGATGTTGAAGTCGGCGTAACCCTGGTCCATGTAGAAGGACTTCAGGTTCTCCAGGTCACCCACCAGCTTCTCACGGGCGTACTCATCGGAACTGCCGAAGTAGGTCCAGAAGTCCGAGACCTTGAGCTTGAAGATGTCCTGCAGGGTCTCTTCGTCGAAGTCATGGTTGCCGACGATGTTGATGGAACGGATGCGCGCGGTGACGCCTTCCGAGATAGTGACCGTCACATCGACACGGTTATCGCCTACATCGCGGACATCGGTCTTCAGGTTCACGCCGTAGTGGCCGTGGCTGTAGTACTGGTCGAGCAGGTCCTGCTCGAGTCCGTCCAACACCACCTTGTTGAAGATCTGGCCCTCGGAGAGACCAGCCTTGGTCAGGCTTTTGTTGAGATCTTCGGTCTTGATCAGCTTGTTGCCGGTGATGCTGAAGTGCGCGATGGAAGGACGCTCCTCCACCGACACCACCAGGGTGTCACCGTCACGGCGCAACTCCACATCACGGAAGAAACCGGTCTTGTACAGGGCGCGGATGGCCTGCTGCACGTGCGCCGGGTCCATGGTGTCGCCGATGTTGACAGGCAGGTAGTCGTAGACGGTGCCGTCGGAGATGCGTTGCAGCCCGACCAACTGAATCTTCTTGACCACGAAGGCCTGATCATCCGCGTGTGCGAGGGAGGCCGACATCATCAGCAACAGGGAGGCGAGGAATAGTCCGACGCCTTTCAGATTACCCAAATGCAGGTCTCCTCAACTGAATACGCGAATCAAGTCGTTGCACACCGCGAAACCCATCAGCATCAGCAGCAGTACCAATCCCACGCGCTGGCCCAGGGCCTCGACGCGCTCCGACACTGGCGAACCCTTGACGGCTTCGACCACGAAATACAGCAGATGCCCACCGTCCAGCACCGGGATCGGCAGCAGGTTCAGCACTCCGAGGCTGATGCTCACGAAGGCCAGGAACTCGAGGAACGTGGCCACGCCGCTTTGGGCGGCATAACCGGCGTACTGCGCGATGTCTATGGGCCCGCTCAGGCTCTTCAGGGATACGTTGCCGGTCAGCATGTTCCAGCCGGCCAGCAGCGTCAGCCACGACATATCGGCGGTACGCTTGAACCCCTGCCCCAGAGCGGCCAGCGGATTATACCGTTGTTCGATGCTTAAACCGTCATAGTAGGAGGTCGGAGTCTTTGGACCGCCGATGCCTATATGACCGACAACGACCCCATTTTCAGTGGCGGTCCCTACCTTGAGCGTGAACCCCAGTTTCTGCCCCTGACGCTGGACGATGAACCGTAGGTCCTTCCCCGCGGAGCCCCATAAAGTCGCTACCAGATCCTGCCAGTGGCCGACGCCTTTGCCATCCACAGAGAGGATGCGATCGCCAGGTTTCATGCCAGCATTTGCCGCCACGTCCCCCGGCGCCACCACGGTCAGTACCGGGTCCAGCGGCGGCGGCACGGATAAGCCGAGACCCACCAACATCTGGTCCGGAGCGGTCAGGGCGCTGGGATCGTGCACCGGCAACGCCAGGTCTTTCACCTGTCCAGAGGCGCTGCGCACCTGCATGGCGATTTCGGGACTGGACAGTACCTGATGGAACAGCTCGACCTGCACGTCGTCCCAGGTGGAGGTCTGACTGGAACCTACCGACAGGATGGTGTCCCCGGACTGCATACCCGCTTGGGCCGCCGGCGTATCCGGCATGACGTAGCCCACCACGGGCCTTAAACCCGGGATACCGTGCATGAAGATGATCCAATAGGCCAGCACCGCGAACAGCAGGTTGAACACGGGACCCGCCAACACCACCGCGAAGCGGCGGGGTATGGACTTGCGGTTGAAGGCCCGCGGCAGGTCCGCCTCCGCCACCTCCCCTTCCCGCTCATCCGCCATCTTCACGTAACCGCCAAGGGGCAAGGCCGAGATCACATACTCGGTCTCATCATCCTTGCGGTGCCAGACCCAGATGGGTTTTCCGAAACCGATGGAGAAGCGCAACACTTTGATACCGAGCCGGCGCGCCACGAAGAAGTGACCGAACTCATGGGCAGTGACCAGGATCCCCACTGCCGCGATGTATGCCAGGATGCTGATGAGTATCTGCATGGCCTCAGGCGCTCACTGCCGCAGCCGTCAGCCGCCGCTCCGAGATCTCACGCACGCGTCGATCCAGGACCAGCACCTGTTCCAGGCTGTCGCAACGGGAGTTCGGCACCTCGTCCAGGGCAGAGGCCACGAGGTCGGCGATGCCGGTGAAGGACAGACGACCGTCGAGGAAGGCTGCCACCGCGATCTCATTGGCGGCATTCAATATCACCGGCGCACCGTCACGTGCCTCTGCCGCCTGCATGGCGAGTTTCAGACAAGGGAAGGCATCCAAATCGGGAGGTTCGAAGTCCAGGGTCTCACGCGCCAGGATATCGAGAGGCTCGACGCCCGCCGTGAGCCGCTCCGGCCAACCCAGGCCGTGGGCGATGGGGGTGCGCATGTCGGGGTTCGAGAGCTGCGCTAGCACCGAACCGTCATCGTATTCCACCATGGAATGGATGACGCTCTGGGGATGCACCACCACTTCGACCCGTTCCGGGCCGGTGCCGAACAGCCAGCAGGCCTCGATGACTTCCAGGCCCTTGTTCATCATGGTGGCGGAGTCCACTGATATCTTGCGGCCCATGTTCCAGGTGGGGTGGGCGCAGGCTTCCGCCGGCGTCACTTCCGCCAACCGCTCCAGGGGCCAACCGCGGAACGGGCCGCCGGAAGCGGTGAGCACGATACGGCGCACCCCGTGCGGCCAGCCGCCGGCGCGATAACCACCGGGCATGCACTGGAACACCGCATTGTGTTCGCTATCGATGGGCATGAGTTCGGTGCCATGTTTGTGCACTGCATCCATGAACAGCGGCCCGGCCATCACCAGCGCTTCCTTATTGGCGAGCAAGACTCGCTTGCCGGCATTGACTGCCGCAAGGGTCGCCTCGAGTCCGGCCGCTCCGACGATGGCGGCCATCACATAGCGGGCCTCCGGCAAAGCTGCCGCTTCCAAGAGCGCCTTGGCGCCGCTGCGCACCTCGGTCCTGAGACCGCTGTCCTTGAGCTTGGTCTTGAGTTGGGCAGCAGCCTTCTCGTCCACCATAACCGCCAAAGCCGGCTGATGCTCCAGGCATTGTTTGAAGAGCCCATCCACGTCGCGATTTGCCGTGAGGGCTGCGACCCGGAACTTGTCCCGGTGACGCGCCACCACATCCAACGTGTTCATGCCGACGCTACCGGTGGAGCCGAGTACCGCCACGCCGATCATGGGATGACTCCCATGCAATGCAGGCCAAGCCAGAACAAGGGAGCCGCAGCAGTGAGGCTATCCACCCGATCCAATACGCCGCCGTGCCCAGGGAACAAGGTTCCGCTGTCCTTCAGGCCCGCCTGGCGCTTGAACAGGCTCTCGGAGAGATCTCCCACCACCGACAGCAGACCTACACCTATAGATAGCAGCACGAAGGGCAAGGCTGCGACCGGCAGCCAGTGGTCGGCGATGACTGCAACTACCGCCACCAACACGACACCGCCCACCACCCCTTCCCAGGTCTTGCCCGGGCTCACCTGGGGCGCAAGCTTGTGCTTACCGAAGGCGCGGCCGGCGAAATAGGCGCCGATGTCCGCACCCGAGGTGATGAGGAGCTGTATCAATAGATACCAGGGGCTGGCGTTGCGAATGGACACTACCGCCGCCAGGGACGGCAGCAGGGTCAGGACCCCGCAGAGGATCTTCACCGGCCGGCTGAATTCGGCACGCCATAGGGCGATCCAAACCAGGCTGAACAACCACCAGACGAGCGCCAAGAGGCAATAGCCCTCGAGCCAGGGCACCTGCGGTTGGTATCGCTGCAGCGACAGACCTATCCCCACCAACACCGCGAAGAATACCGCCAACCAGACGCGTGCGCCGCGGCTCGGCCGACCCGCCAGGGCGGACCACTCCCAGGCACCCACCAGTGCCATGGCCAGCATGACCAGGACGAACAGCGTGTCCGGCGCGAAGAAGATTAGCGCCAGCACGATGGGCGCGATGATGAGCGCAGTGATGATGCGCTGCTTAAGCATGTTCCCGCTCTTCCACTTGTTCACCGGTCTTCCCGAAGCGGCGCTGCCGTGAATAGAACCAGGCGATGGCCTCATCCAGGGCCGTCTCACGGAAGTCCGGCCACAGCACGTCGGTGAAATAGAGTTCGGTGTAGGCCAGGTTCCATAGCAGGAAGTTGCTGATGCGCCGCTCACCGCCGGTGCGGATGAAGAGATCCGGATCCGGCACATCAGCGAGCGAGAGCGCGGCGGCGAGGCGGGATTCGTCCACTTGTTCCGCTTTGAGACGGCCGGCCGCCACGTCCCCCGCCAGGCGGCGTGCGGCGGCGGCGATGTCCCAACGTCCGCCGTAACCCACAGCGATGTTGAGCAGCATGCGCGGATTGCCGGAGGTGAGCGCCTCGGTCTCAGCCATGCCGGATTGCAGCTTGGCGGAGAAACCGCTGCGATCGCCGATGAAGCGCAGTCGAACCCCGTTCTCATGCAACTCGCGGGCTTCCTTGTTCAACGCACCTAGGAACAGCTCCATGAGGCGGGTCACCTCGCCTTCCGGCCGCTGCCAGTTCTCGCTGCTGAAGGTGAAGAGCGTGAGGGCGCCGACGCCTAAGGCCGTGCAGTGCTCGATGATCTCGCGGGCGGTGTCGAGACCGGCCTTGTGACCGGCGTGGCGGATCATGCCGCGGGATTTTGCCCAACGACCGTTGCCGTCCATGATGATGGCGATGTGCGCGGGCGGCGCGCTGGCGTGGGTCTCAGTCATGTTCCGCCCTCGGGTTGCCGGGCGTGGCCCGGCGCCGTTCAGACTTCCAGGAGTTCAGCTTCTTTGGTCGCTAATATCTTATCGATGTCGGCGATGTGCTTGTCGGTGAGCTTCTGCACCTCGTCCTGAGCGCGGCGCTCATCATCCTCAGTGACCTTGCGGTCCTTGAGCATGGCTTTCAGTTCGGTGTTCACATCGCGACGCACACCGCGTACCGAGACCCGCGCTGCCTCCGCTTCCTGCTTGGCGACCTTGATGATCTCCTTGCGCCGCTCCTCCGTGAGGGCAGGCATGGGCACACGGATGATGTTGCCGGCGGTGTTGGGCATGAGCCCGAGATCAGAAGTCATGATGGCCTTCTCGATCACCTGGATCATGGGCTTCTCCCACGGGGTGATGGTGAGAGTGCGGCCATCGGCCACTGAGACGTTGGCCACCTGGTTGAGCGGCACCATGTTGCCGTAGTACTCGACCCGCAGGTGATCCAGCATAGCGGTGTTGGCGCGGCCGGTACGCAGTTTGGAGAGCGCATCCTTCAGGGTGTCAGCGCTCTTCTGCATGCGGGTGGTGGCTGAATTCTTGAGGTCGGCGATGCTCATGTCTATTCTCCGTTATCCACCAGCGTGCCTACACTACCGTCGCCCATGATCATGCGCATCAGGTCGCCGGCGTGGGAGATGTCGAACACGCGTAGCGGTATGTTGTTATCACGGCACAGCACCATGGCGGTGGCATCCATGACCATGAGCTTGTCGGTGAGGACACGGTCATAGGTCAGGTGGTCATAGCGCTTGGCTTTGGGATCTTTCTTCGGGTCGGCGGAGTACACGCCATCCACCTGGGTGGCCTTGATGAGGAGTTCTGCGCCGGTCTCGATGGCCCGCAGGCTGGCGGCAGTATCGGTGGTGAAGAACGGATTGCCGGTGCCGGCGGCGAAGATGCAGACCCGGCCCTTCTCCAGGTGGCGCACCGCGCGGCGGCGGATGTAGTCCTCGCAGACCTGGTTCACGCGCATGCCGGAGAGCACGCGCGCGTACACGCCGAGGCGTTCCAGGGCGTCCTGCAGGGCCAGCGCGTTCATGAGGGTGGCGAGCATCCCCATGTGGTCGGCGGTGACACGGTCCATGCCGCCGCTAGCCAAGCCTGCACCGCGGAAGATGTTGCCGCCGCCGATGACCAGGCCCACCTGCACACCGGCGTCGCGGATGTCGCGGATCTCGACGGCGAAACGCGCCAGCACCTTGGGGTCGATACCGAAGCTCTCCGAACCCATCAGGGCCTCGCCCGAGAGCTTCAAGAGGATGCGTTTATAGGCAGGAGATTGGGTAGCCATGGCGCTTTGGTTCGAGTCCTGGGCGGCGGCCTATCATGCGGAGCCCCGCATTGCGGGGCTCCTCGTCGACATCAGATTGTATCGCAAACCGGCTCCAGCCGGGGCCGCTCAGCTGCGGTTCACCTGGGCCATAACCTCGGCGGCGAAGTCTTCCTGCTTCTTCTCGATGCCCTCGCCTACCTCGAAACGGGTAAAACGCAGCACTTCGGCACCGGCTGCCTTCACCAGCTTCTCGATGCTCTGGTCCGGGTCCTTCACGAAAGGCTGACCCAGCAGGGTGACCTCGGCCAGGAACTTCTTGAGGCGGCCTTCCACCATCTTCTCGACGATGGCTTCAGGCTTACCGCTGTCGGCGGATTGGGCACGGATGATCTCGCGCTCCTTCTCCAGCACTTCGGCGGCGACCTGCTCGGGCCTGACGCACAGGGGACGGCTCGCGGCCACGTGCATGGCGATGTCCTTCGCCAGCGCCGGAGTGCCGCCCTTCAGCTCCACCAGCACGCCGATGCGGGTGCCGTGGGTATAGGCGCCGAGCACAGTGCCCTTTACCTGGTAACGTTCCATGCGGCGCACGGTGATGTTCTCGCCAATCTTGGCCACCAGGTTGCGGCGCGTAGTGTCCGCGGTCTCACCTGAACCGAGCTTCACATCGTTGAGCGCTTCCAGGCTCGCCGGGGCGGCGCTGAGCACGGCCTTGGCAATGGACGTGGCGAAGCCACCGAACTCGTCACCGTTAGCGACGAAGTCGGTCTCGCAATTCACTTCCACCATGGCCACGGCATCGCCGGACTGTTCGATCGCCACGCGACCTTCCGCAGCCACACGACCGGCCTTCTTGTCGGCCTTGGCGAGACCCGACTTGCGCATATTCTCGATCGCGAGATCGAGGTCGCCGGCGGATTCCGTCAGGGCCTTCTTGCACTCCATCATGCCGGCGCCAGTGCGCTCGCGCAGTTCCTTCACCATGTTCGCAGAGATCGTCATTTCATTACACCTAAGCTATATGTTGCGTTCGTCGTGCCGGCCGCCGAAGCAGCTCACTCGGCAGCTCCGTCTTCCGGCTTGCGGCCACCGGTCTTCTTGCGCACGGCAGTGCTCTTCTTGCGGGCACCGGCGGCGGGAGCCCCACGACGCTGGGCCGGACGGGCTGCATCAGCGGCACCAGCTTCGCCGGCAGGAGCAGCTTCGCCTTCAGCCTTGCGGGGAGCCGGAGCGCCCTTGCGACGGCCACGGCGCGCCTTCGGGCGGCCCTGCTCGTCCAGTTCCACGAACTCGTCTTCCTCGCTTCCACCCATCTGCGGCATGGACTCACGGCCGGCCAGCACTGCGTCAGCCACGCCTTCGGCGTACAACTGTACGGCGCGGATGGCGTCGTCGTTGCCCGGGATGATGTAGTCGATGCCGTCAGGCGAGTTGTTGGTATCCACCACGCCGACGATCGGGATGTTGAGTTTGCGGGCTTCGCTGATGGCGATCTTCTCGTGGCCCACGTCGATCACGAACAGCGCGTCCGGCAGGCCATTCATGTCCTTGATGCCGCCGAGGCTCTTCTCGAGCTTCTCCATCTCGCGGCGCAGACGGATGACTTCCTTCTTGCCCAGGCGCTCGAAGGTACCGTCCTCGGATTGAGCGGTGAGTTCCTTCATGCGGCGGATGGACTGGCGCACGGTCTTGTAATTGGTGAGGGTGCCGCCCAGCCAGCGCTGGTTCACATACGGCATGCTCGAACGGCGGGCTTGCTCGCCGATGGTGTCACGCGCGGCACGCTTGGTGCCGACGAACAGGATGGTGCCGCCGTCGGCCACGAGTCGCTTCACGAACTCGGAAGCCTCGTTGTACATCGGCAAGGTCTTCTCGAGGTTGACGATGTGGATGCGGCTGCGCTCGCCGAAGATGAACGGAGCCATCTTCGGGTTCCAGAAACGGGTCTGATGGCCGAAATGCACGCCAGCTTCGAGCATCTGGCGCATGGACATGGGCGTGGAAGACATGGGATTAGACTCCAAAATTCGGAACGCCCTGCATGCAGGGTGGGTTCCTGGGGTTAGGCCTCCATACGCCCCGTGTCGTGACCCCTCGGCTTTATGAGCCTGCGGGACACCCCACGAACGGTTAGCAGCGTATGTGTGGGTTTAAAATCACCGGAATCGACCCATTTATAGGTCTCAGCCGGTCTATATTTGCCAAAAAAGGCCGCGCTTTATACCATGAGAGACCGTTAAAACGCAATCTAGCCAAGGGCTTACGCCCTTTTCCAGCCCTAAAAGACCCCCAGAGACCCCATGCCCGTCACCATCAAAACCCCGGAAGAACAGGACAAGATGCGCGAAGCCGGCCGCCTGGCAGGTCAGGTCCTGGACATGATCGGCCCCTACGTGAAGCCGGGGGTGAGCACCGATGAGCTGGACCAGATTTGCAACGACTTCATCGTCAAGACCCAGAAGACCATCCCGGCCAACGTGGGTTACAACGGCTTCCCCAAGACCCTGTGCACCTCGGTCAACCATGTGGTCTGCCACGGCATACCCAACGAGAAGAAGCTCAAGAACGGTGACATCATCAACATCGACGTCACCGTCATCAAAGACGGCTTCCACGGCGACACCAGCAAGATGTACTTCGTCGGTGAGCCCTCGGTGATGGCCAAGCGCCTGGTGCAAGTGACCCATGACGCCATGCTCATGGGCATCGAGATGGTGCGCCCTGGTACCCGGCTGGGAGACATCGGCCACGCCATCCAACAATTCGCGGAAGGCCATGGCTTCTCGGTGGTGCGCGAATACTGCGGTCATGGCATCGGGCGGGTGTACCACGAGGACCCCCAGGTGTTGCACTACGGCAGCCCGGGCATCGGCCTGGAACTCAAGGCCGGCATGACCTTCACCATCGAACCCATGATCAACGCCGGCAAGCGCCACGTGAAGACCCTGCCGGATGGCTGGACCGTTGTGACCAAGGACCATTCGCTCTCGGCGCAATGGGAACACACTATATTGGTCACGCCCACGGGCCACGAGATACTCACGCGCCGCGCCAACGGCGAAGTCTGAAGGCGTGAGCGCCACGCCCGCCGCCCTCGGCTCCGATCCTCTCCTCGACGCGGATACCCTGCAACGCAAACTGGCCGGCGAGGCTCGCCCCGCGGCAGCCTTGAAGCGTCTCTTGAAACAAGGTGATGCAGACCTACGGCGCCGATTCGAAGCCGGCGAACCGGTGACGGGACTGGTGCGCGGTCGCGCTGCGCTCGTGGACGCGATCCTCACCCAGGTATTCCGGCTGCATTTCAATGCGTTCAAGAGCGGTCTCACCCTCGTAGCGGTCGGCGGCTATGGTCGCGGCGAGCTGCACCCCTCCTCCGACGTGGATATCCTGCTCCTGGTCTCAGAGACGGCAGGCGGGAAACACGGCGAAGCCCTCGCCGCCTTCATCGCATCCTTATGGGACCTGGGACTGGAAGTGGGCCACAGCGTGCGCACCGTGGCCGAATGCGTGTATCAATCAGGAAAAGATATCGCCGTCGCCACCAGTCTCATGGAAGCGCGCCGCGTCGCCGGCGATGAAGCCTTGTTCCAGGACCTGCGCGCCGCCACCGGCGCGGACCGGTTGTGGCCTTCCCAGGCATTCTTCGCCGCGAAGCTACGTGAGCAGCAGGAGCGCCACGCCAAGTATCACGACACCGCCTACAAACTCGAACCCAACGTGAAGGAGAGCCCCGGAGGCCTGCGCGACATCCAGACCGTCGGTTGGGTGGCGAAACGGCATTTCGGTGCCGAGACCTTGCATGGTCTCGTAGACCATGGTTTCCTCACGGAAGATGAATACCAACGTCTGCAGGCGGGACAAGAACACTTGTGGCGTCTGCGTTTCGCCCTGCACCTCCTGCACGGCCGCCGTGAAGACAGGCTGCTGTTCGATGGCCAGATCAAACTCTCCAGGCTCGCAGGTTTCGAAGACGCGCCCCATAACCTGGGGGTCGAGCAGTTCATGCAGCAGTACTACCGGGCGGTGCTGGAGATCTCGCGCCTAAACGAGATGCTGTTGCAGCTCTTCGACGAGGCCATCCTGAATCCCTCACGCAGTGAGCCCGTGCCTCTGTCTCCCGACTTCGCGGACCAGAACGGCTTCCTTAGCGCCCGCACGCCGGACCTCTTCGAGCGCAAACCGGGGGCGCTCCTGGATATCTTCCACGTGCTGGAACAACATCCGCGTCTCAAGGGTGTGAGCGCCGAGACCATCCGCCAGCTGCGCCGCAACC
This sequence comes from Gammaproteobacteria bacterium, assembly GCA_036500225.1. Classification (GTDB taxonomy): domain Bacteria; phylum Pseudomonadota; class Gammaproteobacteria; order Natronospirales; family REEB76; genus DASUBN01. The sequence goes on along the minus strand of DASYCJ010000084.1, from coordinate 20,566 downwards.
TGGACCGCATCGATGAGGATTTCCGTACCGACCTCGCCCATCGCGAGACCTTCATGGACATCCTGCGGGAACCCCAGGGCGTGACCCATGAACTCAGGCGCATGAACCGCTACGGGGTATTAGGGCGTTACCTGCCTGCCTTCGGTGCCGTGGCCGGGCGCATGCAATACGACCTGTTCCATGCCTACACCGTGGATGAACATACGCTGTTCGTGGTGAGCAACCTGAGGCGCTTCGCCCTGTCCCGATACGACCAGGAGTTCCCCCTCTGCAGCCGCATCATGCAGGCACTGCCTAAACCCGAGGTCGCCTACCTCGCCGGTCTGTTCCATGACATCGCCAAGGGTCGCGGCGGGGATCACTCGGAACTGGGCGCTCTGGAAGCAGAGCAGTTCTGCATCGAGCACGGTCTGTCCCGCTACGATGCCAGGCTATGCGCCTGGCTGGTGCAGCACCATTTGGCGCTCTCCATCACCGCCCAGAAGAAAGACATCAGCGATCCGGAAGTGATCCAGGCTTTCGCTGCGTCGGTAGGCGATCAACTGCATCTGGACTATCTATATGTACTGACGGTGGCGGACGTGCGTGCCACCAATCCAGAACTCTGGAACTCCTGGAAGGCGGGGCTGTTCAGCGAACTGTACCAGCGCGCCAGCCTGGCATTCCGACGTGGCAACGAATCACCTCTGGACAAAGAACAGCTCATCGATGAGACCCAGGCTCATGCTCTGGACCTGCTCAAGACTCGGGGGCTCGAGACCGGTGCCGTGCGGGCCGTCTGGGAATCGCTCTCTGAAGAGTATTTCCTGCGTCACAATGCCGACGAGATCGCCTGGCACACGGCGAATCTGGCCTCACGCCTGGAGGGAGACGCACCCCTGGTGTTCCTCCGGCCGGACACGGAGCGCGGCGGCACGGCAGTCTGCATCTACTCCCGCCACGATGACTTCATCTTCGGCCGGGTGACCGCCGTCTTGTCCCAGTTGGGGCTCACGGTACTGGATGCGCGTATCGTGCCGGTAGGCGCCGATGCCAGCCTGGATACCTACGTGGTGCTGGAAGATACCGGCATACCCCTCTCTGACCCGGAACGCCTGGCGGAGATCGAGCAGGTACTGATGCAGGAGACCCGCCGGCGCAATGCCTCCCCCATCGCAGTGACCCGACGAGCCCCGCGCCAGGTGCGCATGTTCACCACCACCACCCATATCCAGTTCAGCCCCGATCCGCGTAACCACCGGACCGTGCTCGAGATAACCGCCGGGGACCGGCCCGGGCTGCTTTCACAGATTGGCCAAGCCCTCAAGGCCTGCGGAGTCAGGCTGCAGAATGCGAAGATAACCACCGTGGGAGAACGGGCCGAAGACGTGTTCTTCGTGACCGATGCAGCGTTCGGCCCCCTGGACTCGAAGGCTTGTGAGACCTTAAGCACTGCCTTGCTGGCTCGCATCGGCGAAATCGACTGAAGAACAGAATCGAAAAAAAGGAACCGAATGACTGATATCCGCACCCGCATCGAGCAGGCCTACGAAGAGCGAGCCAAGATCACTCCCGGCGCAGCTGACGTGACGCTGAAGGATGCGGTCGAGACTGCGGTCGCGATGCTGGATCGAGGCGAAGCCCGGGTCGCCGAGAGACGCGACGGTCAGTGGCTGGTGAACGAGTGGCTCAAGAAAGCGGTGCTGCTCTACTTCCGCCTGCATCCCAATCAAGTGATCGAAGGTGGCTACACCCGCTACTACGACAAGCTGCCCTTGAAATATGCGAACCACGATGCCAACGCTTTCGCCAAGGAAGGTGCGCGCATCGTGCCGGATGCCATCGTGCGCCGCGGCGCATTCATCGGATCAGACGTGGTCCTAATGCCGAGCTATGTGAACATCGGTGCTTACGTGGGTGACGGGACCATGGTGGATACCTGGGCCACCATCGGCTCCTGCGCGCAGATCGGCAGCAAGGTGCATATCTCAGGGGGAGCCGGTATCGGCGGTGTCTTGGAACCCCTGCAGGCTTCCCCCACCATCATCGAAGACGAGTGTTTCATCGGCGCCCGCTCCGAGATCGTGGAAGGGGTGATCGTGGAACAGGGCGCAGTGATCTCCATGGGCGTATTCATCGGCCAGAGCACCCGTATCTATGACCGGGAAAGCGGCACCACGACTTATGGCCGCGTCCCGGCCGGCGCCGTGGTGGTGCCCGGCAGCCTGCCCTCCTCCGATGGCAAATACAGCTTGGCCTGCGCCGTGATCGTGAAGCGGGTGGATGCCAAGACCCGCGCCAAAGTGGGTATCAACGAACTCTTGCGGAACGTCTGAATGAGCGCCGTACTTGAACTGACGCAGGAGTTGATCGCACGCCGCTCTCTGACACCGGACGACGCCGGCTGTCAGGCGCTGATGATGGAGCGCTTGAAGAGATTCGGTTTCGCTGTCGAAGCGATGCGCTTCGGCCAGGTGGATAACTTCTGGGCTCGCTTGGGAAAAAGCGGCCCCCTGCTGGTGTTCGCCGGCCATACAGATGTAGTACCCACAGGACCTCTGGAACAGTGGAAATCTGATCCCTTTAAACCCGAAGTACGGGACAGCCTGCTCTATGGTCGCGGCACTGCGGACATGAAAGGCGGTCTCGCCGCCATGCTGGTGGCAGTAGAACGTTACCTCGCCGCTAAGCCGGAGATGAACGGCAGCGTCGCTTTCCTCATCACCAGCGACGAAGAAGGCCCCTCCGTGGACGGTACCGTGAAGGTAGTCGAGGTCCTGCAGAAGCGCCACGAGAAGATTGACTGGTGCGTGCTGGGCGAACCTTCTTGTCTCGAGAAATTCGGCGACACCCTGCGCAACGGCCGGCGTGGCTCCCTGACCGGCATCCTGAAGGTCGAAGGCATCCAGGGCCATGTCGCCTACCCCGAACGGGCCGATAACCCCATCCATCGCGTAGCCCCTGCCCTCACCACGCTCATCAACGAGCGTTGGGATCAAGGCAATGCCTTCTTCCCGCCTACGAGCTTCCAGATATCGAACTTCAATTCCGGCACCGGTGCCGGCAATGTGATCCCAGGCGATGCCACCGTGCGTTTCAACTTCCGCTATTCCAGCGCCGTGACTAAGGATGAGCTAAAGACCCGCGTCCACGCGGTGCTGGACGAGCACCGACTGAAGTACAGCATCGACTGGCGCCCAATGGGCGACCCCTTCCTCACTGCGCCGGGCGCCTTGAGTCAGGCCATGCAGGATGCGGTGGAGAAAGTCACGGGGCTCAGGCCCAAACTGGATACCGGCGGCGGTACTTCAGACGGCCGCTTCATCGCGCCCCTGGGTGCGCAGGTGGTGGAGTTCGGGCCACGAAACGCCAGCATCCATAAGATAGATGAATGCGTGGCCGTGAAAGAGCTCGAACAACTCGTGGATATCTACCACGAGGTCCTGAGCAGACTCCTAGGCTGAACGCTTCTTCCAGTTGATCATCAGGCCACCCAAGCCCAGGGCGACGAACCAGCCCAACAGCCACTCCGGCATGGTGAACCCCAGGAAACGCCAGGTGACGATGGAGCAATCGGCACTCCCGGTGAAGGCCCGCACCAGGAACTTGCCGAAGGGCAGATGGGCGAAGAGATAGCCAAAGCCGGGGCCGCAGGGAGGCGCCAGGTATTCCGGCAAGTGCTGCACATATATATGACGCGCTGCCACGGCGCTGCCGCCGATAGCCAGCAGCAGCAACAGCATCCCGTATACCCGTGAACCCCAGGCCCTTGGGTTATGCACCGCCGCGACCAGGAACACCACGCCCATGCCGATCACCACCACCCGCTGGAAGATGCACAGCAGGCAGGGATCCAGATGCAAGTGGAACTGGGCATACAGCGCATAGCCCATGAGGGCCGCACAGACGAGGAAACCGAATAGATTGGCCTGGCGGCGTTGGAATAGCATCGTCTGAATCTCCGGCATCATGGTCATCTAAGACCATGATGCCCGGAGGTTTGTTTCAGGGCAACGCAGATATTTATCTGCGATCCAATACTTCCCGTTCCATGGCTTCAAAGCCCGTATGCCGAACGTCTTTGCCACGCACCAGGTAGATGGTGTATTCGCAGATGTTTTTGGCATGGTCGCCGATGCGCTCCAGGGCGCGGGCTGACCACATCACGTCCAGTACCCGGCGGATGGTGCGCGGGTCTTCCATCATGAAGGTGATGGACTGGCGCGACAGAGCGTCGTACTCCCCATCCACCCGTTCGTCTTCCTTGGCCACCCGAAAAGCGGCTTCCGCATCCAGGCGCGCGAAGGCGTCCAGGGCATCATGCAGCATGGTGCGCACGTGGTTGCCCAGGTGCTCGATCTCGCGGTAGTTGCTGGTGGGGCGTTCCTGCTCGGCCAGTCGCGCAGCGAAGCGGCCGATCTTCTCCGCCTCGTCGCCGATGCGCTCGAGATCCGTGATGGTCTTGATGATGGCCAGGATCAGGCGCAGGTCGCTGGCGGCGGGCTGGCGGCGGGCGAGGATGCGGCTGCACTCCTCGTCTATGGAGATCTCCATCTGGTTGACCTTGTAGTCATGCTGCTCGATGGCGCGGCCCAGCGTGCTGTCGCCCTCGGTGAGGGCTTTCAGGGCATCCACGATCTGCTGTTCCACGAGTCCACCCATGGCGAGCACGCGGTTGCGTACGTCCTCGAGTTCCTCGTTGAACTTCTGCGAGATATGATGTGTGAGGTTCAGTTTATCTACCATGTTGCACCCGCGTCGTTGGCCTTATTGCCGCGGTCGGCCCAGTATACGCCCGGGTGACCTCGGCGCTATGTATGTAACCTATGCGGTGCGCGCCTCGCGCGCGATCCGCTCCATGGGGAAGTGGCAAGTGAAGATGCTGCCCTTGCCCGGCTCGCTCTCCACTTCCAGGTCCGCATCGTGCCTTTGCAGCACGTGCTTGACGATGGCGAGGCCTAATCCAGTGCCACCGCTGTCCCGATTACGGGAGCGGTCCACTCTATAGAAGCGTTCGGTCAGGCGCGGCAGGTGCTCCGGGGCGATACCCACGCCGGTATCGGTCACCGACAGGCGCGCGCCGTCCTCCTCCACCCACCAGCGCAAGCTCACCCGGCCGGAATCCGGGGTATAGCGCATGGCGTTGAATACCAGGTTGGAAAAGGCGCTGAAGAGTTCGCTCTCGGAACCCAGCACCCAGATCGGATCTTTCACGTCCACCACCACATCGCGCGGACCGTGACCTAAGGCCAGAGCATCGCGCTGGATGCGTTGCAGCAAGCCGGGCACGTCTACCGGCGCGAAAGGCGCCTCGCGGGCCTCGGTCTCGAGACGCGAGAGTTCCAGCAAGTCCTTGATGATGGCTAGCATGCGCTGCATCTGGTGTTCCATCTCGGCCAAGGGTACACCCCACTCCTGCTCCAGGCGCGAGTCGGTGCGCATGGCATCCAGGTAGCCGCCGATGACGGTCAGTGGCGAACGCAGCTCATGGGAGGCGTTAGCCACGAAGTCGCGGCGCATCTCCTCTAGCCGGTACAGGCGGGTCACGTCGCGGGCCATCAACAAGCGTTGGTCGCTGCCATACGGCACGATGCGTAGCGCGATACGCACGCCCGGAGAAGCCGGCGCCGGGATATCTACCGGCTCATCGAAGTTGCCGTGGCGTAGGTATCCGACGAAATCCGGATGCCGGATAAGGTTGCCGATGCGCCGACGCAGGTCCTGCCCTGGGCGCAGGCCCAGGAGCCGCTCAGCAGCATCGTTAAACCAGATGATCTCCCACAACGAATCCAGCACCACCACGCCATCGGGCATGGCGGAGGTGGAGTTGCGGAACTCTCGCAAGAGATAGGCGATGCGGCGCTTGCGCTCACGGTCGCGGCGACGCAGGCGGTAGAAGCTGTTGAAGAGCTCGCCCCACACACCCAGTGAAGCCGGGGTCTGCAGCTGGCGGCCGCGACGCAGCCAGGCGTCCAGCCGATAGAGGTTCAGCAAGTGCCAGCAGAGATAGACGAAGCATGCGGCGAACAGCCAGGCAAACAGATGATGGAAGAGTAGCCATCCCGCCAAGGCGCACACGAACAGCCCCGAGGCGACGGTCGCTTCCTGTCGCCAGCTGGGGTTCATTGCATGGCGCCCTGCGCGGAGAATCGATAGCCGCTGCCGCGCACGGTCTGGATGTAGTTATCACAGCCATGGGGACCCAAGGCTTTGCGCAGCCGACGGATGTGCACATCCACGGTGCGTTCTTCGATGTAGACGTTGCCGCCCCAGACCCGGTCCAATACCTGGGCGCGGCTGAATACCCGCTCCGGCTGGGACATGAAGAACTTGAGCAGGCGGTATTCGGTTGGTCCCAGGGTCACTTCGCCGCCTTCGGAACTGACCCGATGGCTGGCGGGGTCCAGCTTGAGCTTACCCACCATGAGCGCGTCCCCATCCGCACCGGCAGCCCGGCGCAGCAGCGCCTGGATACGCGCCACGAGCTCGCGGGCGGAGAAAGGCTTGGTGAGGTAATCGTCAGCGCCGCTCTCCAACCCCAGTACCTTGTCGTCTTCGGCGGCGCGGGCAGTGAGCATCATGATGGGTAGTTCGCGGGTGGCGTCTTCCCTGCGCAGGGAACGGGCCAGCTCCAGACCAGACAGGTCCGGCAGCATCCAATCGAGGAGCACCAGATCAGGGCGACGATCCGCCACAGCATGGCGGGCGGCGGTGGCATCCTCTGCCTCCCGCACCGCGAAGCCGGCACGTTTCAGGGTGAAGACCACCATCTCGCGTATGGCGCGCTCGTCTTCGACCACCAGGATGTTCTTCTCTTCCATGCTTTTGTCCCGTCCGGCACCGCAGATTGAGGTGGCACCGGGCGATTATTAAAGCAAGGTAACATGACAGCTTGGTTAAAAGGGACCGGGAACCCTTGAGCCCTCTAGGCCCTGGGGGTGGCGACCTTGTCCCGCAGGTATACCGGCAAGGCCTGCTCAGGGGGCAGCTTCAGCCCCTTCCTGAAGGCTATCTCGCCCAGACGGGCTATATCCCCGGCCGTGGGCAGCAAGCTGGCGTCGGTTTCCGAGAGCTCAGGCAGCCGGGCCTTGAGGGCCTCTCCATAGGCCGCCCATCCCGGACCTGCACCGAACCAGGGCCCCCTGGATGGAGCCGAGATATCTGAAGGCAGACTCAAGGCTTCCTCACCGAGGGGCGATATCTCCCCTGCCCGCACTTCATAGGCCGCCCAGTACACCTCGTTCATTCGCGCATCCAGACAGGCCATGATCCGGTCTGCTTGATGCATGCGTGAGGCAGCAGCGGCCAAGGCCGCCAGGTCCGAGACCGGCACCACCGGCAGGCCTGCCCCATAGGCCAAGCCTTGAGCCACGGACGTGGCGACTCTCAAGCCTGTGAAGGCGCCGGGTCCCCGGCCGAAGGCGATGGCATCCAGCGCCGTGAGTTTCAGCCCGGCATCGACCAGCAGCTTCTCGACCATGGGCAAGACGCTCTCGGCCTGCACCCGTTCGGCGAGTGCGCCCATCTCTGTGAGCTTGCCATCCAGGAGCAGGGCCACGGAGCACCGTGGGCCAGCAGTATCCAGGGCCAGGAGTTTTACGCTCATGCGATCTCCTCCAACACGTCATGGAGGAAGGCAGTCACCTCTTCCAGGTCTCGGGTGGGCTTCATGGGTGGCAGGCTTTCGCGGAATACCCGGCCATAGGGCTTACCCGTGAGACGCGGGTCGCAGATCATCATCACGCCCTTGTCGGAGGAATCCCGGATCAGGCGCCCGACACCCTGTTTGAGGGAGATCACAGCCTGAGGCAGCTGATATTCCATGAAGGGATTACGCCCTTCGTTCTTCATAAGATCAAGTCGCGCCTTCAGCACCGGATCGCCCGGCGAGGCGAAGGGCAATTTGTCTATCACCACCACCGAGAGCGCCGGGCCTTTCACATCCACCCCTTCCCAGAAACTGGACGTACCCAGGAGCACCGCATTGCCCATATCCCGGAAAGTCTCCAGCAGACGTCGGCGTGGCATCTCGCCCTGCACTAACAGCGGGTAATCGAGAGTGCCGCGCAACAACTCCGCTGCTTCCTTGAGCGCTCTGTGACTGGTGAACAGCATGAAGGCACGCCCGCCACTGGCTTCGATCACCGGTCGGGCAGCGGCCACCACGGCGCGGGTATAACCCGGGTCATCGGTGGCCGGCATACGCGGCGGCAGGTACAACAGGGCATGGCGGGCGAAATCGAAGGGGCTACCCAGAAGAAGTTCTTCCGCCTCACCCACACCCAGACGTTCGCGGTAATGGCCAAACTTGCCTCCCACCGACAGGGTCGCCGAGAGGAATACCCAGGCGCTGGGATTCTGTTGCATGCGGGCAGCGAACCGCTCCGAGGCATCCAGAGGCGTGAGGTTGAATGAAGTGCTACGGCCGAAGTGCTCCACCCAACGCACCTGGCGCCGCTGTCCATCGTCCAGGAAGGTGGCGAGCCGTGCCTGCATGAGCTCAGCCCGGTCCCGGCAGTTCTCGAGCCCCCGGGAGCGCGGCGCCAAGACATCCAACACCGGTTTCAAAGCCTCGAAGGCCGCCAAGATCTCTTCCAGAGCCGTGCGTAGGCGTTTGGCATTGGGCAAGGCATCCCATTCCTGCCGCCCCATGCCGTCTGCGAGCAAGGGGCGCAAGGCATTCAAAGCCGACTCGTAAGCCTTCAACTGTGCTTCCAGTTCCGGCATGTCCGCCGCACCGCGCAGGTATTCCGCTTTCAGGTCCTGGACCCAATCCGTAAGTTGGCGGGTGCTGACGCTCAGGCCGAAATACTGGGTGGCGATGTCCGGCAACTGATGGGCTTCGTCCACGATGATGGCATCCACTCCGGGCAGTATCTCGCCGAAGCCATCCTCCTTCAGTACCATGTCCGCCAGGAGAAGGTGATGGTTCACCACCACCACCTCTGCCTCCTGGGCGGCGCGGCGCGCTTCCAGCACGTGGCAACGGCTGAACTCGGGGCATTCCTGCCCCAGGCAGTTGTCCTGGGTGGAAGTCACTTGCGGCCAGACGCTGGAGTTCTCCGCTACCACATCCAGTTCGCCGATGTCGCCGGTCTTGGTGAGGCTGGCCCACTCGCGCACCGCAGCCAGTTCCTTCACACGTTCGCGGCTATCGAACAGACCCTGCTCGACACTGGTGGCGAGGCGATGACGGCAGAGATAGTTGGAACGGCCTTTGAGCAGCGCGGTCCTGACCGGCGCGCCGATGGCCTTGCGCACCGCTGGGAGATCGCGGTGGAACAGTTGATCCTGGAGAGTCTTGGTGCCGGTGGAGATCAGCGTGCGCCGGCCGGAGAGCAAGGCAGGCAGGAGATAGGCGAAGGTCTTGCCGGTGCCGGTGCCCGCCTCCGCCACTAGGGTCTGCATGTCCTGCAGCGCACGCGCCACCGCGGCAGCGAGAGTCTGCTGTTGCTCGCGGGGAGCGAAGCCCTCGATGTTCCGCGCAAGCGGACCTTCGCCGCCTAGCAGGTCCTCGAGGTCATGCATGCCGCGTCACTTGGTCGCGGGCGCGGGAGCCTGCGTGGGTGTTGCGAGCGGCACCACGTCCAAGGGCATCTTGGTGAGGTTATCGACCTGCGCCTGGCTCAAGACGTTCTGCTGCAGGTCCGCCTGCAGCACCAGGTTGCGGGCATCGAAAGCCTTCTCCGGCGACTCACGCGGATCGAGACCCGCCGGATCCTTTATGAGCGCCACCAAAAGGGCGATGTCCTGGGGGGCAAGTTGGGCGAAAGGCTTGCCGAAGTAGAAGTTCGATGCAGCCGCGAGACCCTTCACCGGGTGCGCACCGCCACCCATGGGCACCGCGTTGATGAAGCTCTCCATTATGTCCGTCTTGGGATATTGCGCCTCGACACTGACGGATATGACGCGCAATTCGATGCCTGAGGTGTCCGGGTAATACAGTTTCATCAGGCGCCGTGTCAGAGCGGCGCCGCTCATGGTGCTCTGGTTATAGAACGCAGGGTCCAAGCCCGCCAGCAAGGTGTTTGGTAGGAACTCGGTGGTGCCTGCCAGGGTCAGCACATGAGGGTTGGCGGCGCGTTCAGCGGCGAAGCGCTGGCCGCCACCGCGGGCTACCCAGCCCAGATAGCCGACATAACCCAGGATAGCGAGGATCACGACCAGGATGATGAGCTTGGGCAGCAGCCCACCGCCACCAGAGACACCCGCCAGTTCCCGGCGGCGCTTCATGGCCCGCTGAGTCTCAGGACTCCGGCGTCTCAGGATCTCCCGGATTGTGTGCTCCCCCATGGTCCACCTCTGCTACTTGTGATGCGCGCATTCTAACATCCGCACCCGGGTGTAAGCCCGAGGGGGTGAAGTCCGGGCCCCAAGATATATAATGGACATCCCGCCGGGATGCGGTCCTACAGGCCGCCTCCTCCTCGAAGACAACTAGCCACGGACCCTTGAATGACCAGTAACAAAGCCCTCGCCGACTGGGTCGCCGACGTAGCGCGACATACCGAACCTGCCCGCATCCACTGGTGCGACGGCTCCCGAGCTGAATACGACAAGCTGGTGGCCGAGATGCTCCAGTCGGGCCTCCTGCTCGAACTGGACCAGAAGACCCATCCCAGGTGTTACCTGCACCGCTCTAACCCTTCGGACGTGGCCCGGGTCGAACACCTGACCTTCGTCTGTACACGAAACGAGGAAGACGCGGGTCCCAACAACCATTGGATGGCCCCTGCCGACGCCCATGCCAAGATCGACGCCCTGTTCAAGGGTTGCATGAAGGGCCGTACCCTGTACGTGATCCCCTACTGCATGGGCCCGATCGATTCTCCCCTGGCCCGTTGCGGCGTGGAGATCAGCGACAGTCCTTACGTGGCTGCCAACATGTCTATCATGACCCGCATGGGCACCCCGGCCCTGAAGCGCATCGAGCGCGAGGGCAAGTTCGTGAAGGGACTGCATTCCACCGGCGAGCTGAACCCGGAACGCCGTTTCATCATGCATTTTCCGGAAGAGCTCAGCATCAAGAGCTTCGGCTCCGGCTACGGCGGCAACGCACTGCTGGGCAAGAAGTGCCATGCGCTGCGCATCGCGAGCTGGCAGGCCAAGGATGAGGGTTGGCTTGCCGAGCACATGCTGATCGTGGGCATCGAGAATCCTGAAGGAGAAGTCCACTACATCGCTGCGGCTTTCCCCTCCTCCTGCGGCAAGACCAACCTGGCTATGCTCATCCCGCCCGCTTCCCAGAAGGGCTGGAAGGTGTGGACCGTGGGTGACGACATCTGCTGGATGACCGTGGGCAAGGACGGCCGCCTGTGGGCCATCAACCCCGAGGCCGGTTACTTTGGCGTGGTGCCCGGCACCAACCCCAAGACCAACCGCAATGCCTTCGAGATGATCCGCCATGACACCATCTTCACTAACGTGGCGGTGACGGCCGAGAACGAACCCTGGTGGGAAGGTCTGAAGGAAGGTACGCCGGTCACCGACTGGAAGGGCAATCCTTACGATTCCAAGAACGGCCCGGCTGCGCATCCGAACTCCCGCTTCACCGTTTCGGCGAAGCAGAACCCGAGCTACTCTCCCCACAGCGAGGACCCGACCGGCGTACCCATCTCCGCGATCATGTTCGGCGGCCGCCGCGCCGACGTGGCACCGCTGGTGTATGAGGCCCGGGATTGGAACCACGGCGTGCTGGTGGGTGCGAGCGTCGCCTCCGAGACCACCGCTGCTGCCACCGGCAAGGTGGGCGTAGTGCGCCGTGATCCTATGGCCATGAAGCCCTTCGCCGGCTATAACTTCGGCGATTACTGGGCTCATTGGTTGTCCTTCGCCGGCCGCTCCAGCCATCTGCCCAAGGTCTTCCACGTGAACTGGTTCCGCCAGGACGCGGACGGCAAGTTCATGTGGCCGGGCTTCGGCGAGAACTTAAGGGTACTGCGCTGGATCTTGGACCGCTGCGACGGTAAGGCCGAGGCCGTCGAGACCCCCATCGGCTTCGTGCCGGCGGATAAGGCCATCGACACCCATGATCTCGACATCGATCCGGCGGTGCTACACACCCTGCTGAACATCGACTCCGCCAAATGGAAGAAGGAGATGGCGGATCTGGGCGAGTACTTCAAGACCTTCGGCAAGCGCGTGCCGGCGGGCTTGGAGAAGGAATACGCCCGGGTGAGCAAGGCGCTGGGAAGCTAAGCTCCCCGCCCTGGCGACGAAACGAAAAGCCCCGCGAGAGCGGGGCTTTTTTATTGGCTTCGATCCGGTATCAGTGGACCCGGTTGGACTTGGTGCCCGTGTCGAGTTTCTCGAGCAGTTCCGGCGGGAGATACGTACCGCGGGAAGACAGATCCGTGACCCGCAGGTGGTGGTTCACCGTCATCTCCAGCAGGAGATGCTGGCGGGAGATGTCCGCGCTCGCCGAATCCAGGCAGATCTCGCACTGGGCTGAGCGGCCCAGCATGGTGCGGCCCGGGCGCACCTCATAGCTCACTCCATCCTGTTGATACAGTACCGCCTGCCCCTCCACCAGCTTCAGGGTGAAACGGTTGCGGGCGAGATAGATGATGATCTCGGGATGGGTATTGAGGTCGAGGTTCACGGCCCGGCGGCGCGGCAAGCGCGCATACAGCTGGTTCAGGCGCGTGGTGAAACGCGAAGAAGGCGGCACCGCGTCGGCCCGCATGGCATGGGGAACCACGGGCTTCAACGAACCGCTGCTGCGACCGCTGGCACGCCACTCACGGCCTAGGGTCTCCAGGATGTCGCGGCGCGACTCCAGATAGTGGATGTAATGGGTCAGGGTCAGGCGCAGGGCCGAGTCCGAGACGCGGTCGTTGCTGCCCACGGCGAAGAGGATGGTGGGCCAGTCCTGCTCGTCCGGCACCTTATCCACATCCAGCATGCCCCAGAGGTAACGCAGCTTGGAGCGGGTCTCGAGGGCCCGTACCAAGATGTCTACTGAGTTCTTGTGGGAACGGCGGGTATGACGCAATTGGCGGGCCACGCCGTGGGCGTCCAGGGCCGCCAGGCGTTCGATGCTGTCCGCCGGCACGTCGATACGAGAACTCAGGTAGCGGTCGTAATCCTGCTCATCCGCGAACACCTGCCAATGGCCGCGCAACTCCAGGCGCAGCGGCCAGGCGCGGCGTAGACCATGGGTGAAGGATCTGAGTGCTGTGAGCATCCCGGTTTCGTCCCTAACAAGGCAGTCCCTGAGCCAAAGCCTAGCCCCCCGCAGGGGGCTAAACCTTGATGTGCCTCACACTTCCCGCCGGGTCACTGACCGCAGCCGGTGCCGGTGGCGCTTTCTTCCTCACACTGGTCGCCCGGCAGCTGGATGCCGCTGCCGTTCACGTCGTACAGCGAGATCTGTTGGAACACCGACACGTCGATGAAGCCGCTACCCAGGAGACCGCCGGTCTGCTGGTTGGCGGCCGCCTGCTGGCCGGAGTTCTGCAGGATGGCGTTGCTGTTCACCTGCACGTCCAGGTCGTTGGCATAGGTCGTCACGACCTCATCCGCCGTCACCTTGTTGAGCGTGGTCAGGTTGAACAAGGCCTGGTTGCCGTGGGTACCGAACTGCAGGCTGCCTAGCCCTGAGATCGAACCAGCATCGATGTCCTTGCCTTCCGCACCGATGGTGCTGGCGACGACCGTCATGGTGTTCCCTTCCAGGTCACCGGTGCCATTGGGGTTCAGCAGGGAACCCGTGGCGCCCACGATCAGCAACGGAGCCTGCAGCACCGCATTGACCGTCAGGTTGCCGGTGGAGGTGACCACGAGCACGCTGGTGGGACCACCCAGGATGATGTCACTGTCCACAGTGATGTTGCCCGTGGGCACCGGGGTCTTCACGCCGGAGGCGGCGTTGGTGGGATCCACCGGCACCGAGCCGATGAACAGCGAACCCTGGTAACCACTCAAGGCTGCACCGTTCAGGTTCAACTCACCGCTGGCCGTACCGCCCACCACGATCGCCGTGCCGGAGGTGACCGGGATCAGGGACAAGGTGGCGTTGCTACCGGTGGTGACCGTATGGCTGCCGCTGAAGTCGATGCTATTGGCCTCGATGGTCAGGCTCTTGTCGATCACCAGGTCGCCGCCCGAGAAGGCGACGCTTCCCGCGGCGCTGGTGAGCGAGGCCTTGGCATCCACGGTACCGCTATAGCTCTGGTTGAGGATCGTGGTCACTGCCGAGTCGAGGGTGATATTGCCACCCTTAAGGATCAGGCTCGACAGGGGGCTGCTGCCACCGATCGCGCCGGTGACGGTCACCTTGCCGGTGTCCGAATCCAGGGTGAGCTTCTGCTTGCCATCCACTGCCCCGTTGATGGTGATGCCACCGCCACCGCTGTTGCTGATGGTGGAAGCAGCGGTCAGCTTCACCTTGCCCTTGACGACGATGCCGCCCCTGCCAGCGTTGGACAGGGTGGTGCCCAAGTCCAGGGTGCCGGTGTAGCTCTGGCCTGCCGTGGTGGAGACGAGGCCGGTATCGATGGTGCTACCGGTCACGTTGAGGGCCGCGAGGCGCTTGCCGCCTTGGCCCACGTTCGGCAGGACCACTGCGCCGCCGCCGGCGTTGATGGTCAGAGACTGGCCGCCATTGCTCGCGCCGAACACACCCGCAGTCCGGCTGAGATCCAGACCGTTGCTGCTGATGGTGATGTTGCCGCCGATAATCAGGTCACCGGCCAGGCTATTGGCATTGAAGTCGCTCACGCTGACGTTGCCACCCAGGGTGACGCTGCCGTTACCGTTGGTGGTGAGAGTGAGCGTCGCCGAACCCGAAGTCAGGTTCACGCTCTGCAGATCGATCTTGGCACCATTACCGGCGGCACTCAGGTTCAAGGACGAGCCGGTGATAGCCCCGGTTATGGTGATGTCACCGCCGCCCGTGGTGGTGATCGCGGCGCCGGAACCGGCGACCAGGTCCGACGCAATGACGCTGAGCCCGGAACCCATATTCAAGGTTCCGCCGAGGTCGAAGGCACCGCTGCCACTGGCGTTCACATCCAAGTTGCCACCATGGATGGTGGCGTTACTGAAGATGATGTCCGCGCCGCTAGTCGTGGTGAGCTTGGTGCCACCCGCTGAAGTCAAGATCACGCCATTGACGAGCTTGATGTCATTGCTCGACGTGATGTCGATGTTGCCAGCGGCCGTCAGGGTGCCTAGGGTCGTGGCCGTCGCGCCACCATTGCTGATGAAGATGCCGCCCGCGCTGGTGGCCGTGAGGGTACCGCTGATATTGGTATTCAGGCGGTTACCCGTGCCAGTGCCGATGCTGCCGCCACCCAGGGTGGTCAGGTTCGCATTGCCCGTCAGGATCGTGCCACCGGTGATGTTGCCGGTGACAGTCATGGTGAGGCTGCCGGCAGTACCCAGGTTGAGGTTACCGAAGGCCACGTCGCTGTCGTTGGTCAGGGTCAGGGCCAGCCCCGAATCGCCGCCACCGGAGATCGTGAGCGCCCCGGTATTGGAGATGTCAGCCGTGCCAGTATCGCCGGTCAAGGTGAGGGTCGAGACCGTGGTCGCCAGGGCCGTATTCGATGCGCCTCCCCAGATGTTATTCACGGCGCCCTTCAAGATCAGTGTGGTAGCGGAGATATCGCCGCCACCCGTGGTCTCGATGGTGCCTGCAGCCAGGGTCAACTGAGTGCCGGTAGCACTGAAGGCTCCCGTCACATCGATGGTGTCACCGTTGCCACCTGCGACGCTGGTCAGGCTGCCGCCTGTCTGAAGATCATAGGTATTGGTGCCGCCGCCGCTGGCCAGATCGGTGAAACTGCTGAAGGTGAATGTCGGCCCGGTCCCGCCGCTGCCATCCTTGTACT
Organism: Gammaproteobacteria bacterium; assembly: GCA_036500225.1. Lineage (GTDB taxonomy): Bacteria > Pseudomonadota > Gammaproteobacteria > Natronospirales > REEB76 > DASUBN01. The sequence continues at coordinate 4,751 of DASYCJ010000084.1, read as the reverse complement.
GGCCGGCGTCCGCTGCATTCACGGTCCAGATGCCACCGTTATTGTCGCCGGTCAGGGTGTTGACGCCGGTGCCACCGACGACATCGCTGATGTTGCTGAACGTGCTGGTGATGTCGGTCGCAGTGCCGTTATAGCCACTGCTGCCACCCTGGCCGCTCAGGATGACGCCTACAGCGCTGCTCAGGGCTGAATAGTCCAGCGTATTGCTGCCACCACCGCCATCGATGCTGGTGACCGAACCGCCGGAGAAGGCGAAGGTATCCGCCCCCGCCCCACCCGTCAGGTTCTTGATGCCTGTGAAGGCGTTCACCAGGTCGTTCGGAGTACCGGAGCCGGTACCGACGCTACCGCTATTGGAGCCGGTGATGGCGAAGTAATCGCCAGTGGCATCACCCACCAGGGTCTCGGTCCCCGTGCCGCCAGTGATTGTGCCGCTGACGGTACCGCCACTGATAGTGAAGGTATCGGTACCCGAGCCGCCGGTGATGTTGGCGACGCTGCTATAGGTGAAGGCCAGCGAATTGATGTCGCCGCTGTCGGTACCGCTCAGCTTCCAGTTGTTGGTGCCGCTGCTCTTGGTGAGCACGTCCAAACCGTTGCTGTTTCCGATGAGGTTATCCACGCCACTGAAGGTGGTGCCGATATCGGAACCATTACCGCCGTTGATGGAGGTCAAGGTCACCGAGAACTGGCCCGCGTTGGTGTAATCCAGGGTATCCGTGCCGCTACCGGTGATCTTCACGATGCTGCCGCCGTTGAAGGCGAAGCTCGATCCCGCACCGGAGTTGCTGAGATCCTGGATGCCGGTGAAGGCATTCACGATGTCGCTATCGCTACCCACACTCGTGCCCAGGCTGCCGCTGTCGGAGCCATCGATGTTGAAGTATTCGCCAGCCACCACCCCCGCCAGGGTGTTGGTGGTGCCGCCACCGCCATCGATGGTGCCGGTGATGATGCCGGACGCAGTCAGGGTGAAGCTATCGTTGCCCGTGCCGCCCGTCAGGTTGGCCACGTTGGTGAAGCTGAACGTGGCGTCCAGTGTGCCGCCATCGTTGGCGTTGATGATCCAGGCATGGCTGGCGCCGGTCCCTGCCACGAGGGTGGTGTCACCCGAGGAACTGCCGATCAGGTTATCGATGCCGGTGAAGTTGCCTGCACCGATATCGGAAGCCGAACCCGTAGTGGCGCTGGACAGGGTCACGGTGATGCCGCTACCTGCATTGGTGTAATCCAGGGTATCGGTGTTACCGGCATTGCCGGTGATCTTCACGATCGTGCCGCCGTTGAAGGCGAAGCTGGCATTGCCGCCGGTATCCGTCAGGTCCTGGATGCCGGTGAAAGCGTTGATCAGGTTAGTCTGACTGGCGACGCTCGTGCCCACGCTGCCGGCATTGGTGCTGTCGATGTTGAAGTACTCGCCACCCAACATCACGACCAGGGTGTCTACGCCTACACCGCCGCCACCGGACAAGGTGCCACTGACAGTGCCCGCACCGCTCAGGGTGAAGGTGTCGCTGCCCGTGCCGCCGGTGATGTTGGCGATCTTGCTATAGCTGAATGTACCGTTGATCTTGCCGGCGTCTGCGCCATTCAAGAGCCAGGTGTCGCCACCATTGGTGCCCGTCAGGGTATCGCCCAGATTCGTGCCGATCAGGTTATCGATGCCGGTGAAGCTCGTGAGGTCCGAGCCTGAACCCGAGGTGCTGGTGTTGAGGGTCACGGTGATGGCCGCGCCAGCCCCGCTGTAATCCAGGGTGTCCGAGCCGTTGCCGGTGATGACCGACACCGAGCCGCCGTTGAAGGCGAAGTCCGCGCCGTTCACCGTCGAGATCAGATCCTGGATGTTGGCGAAGCTCGCCACCAAGTTGGCATCGTTGGCGCCCGAGCCCGTGCCCAAGCTGCCGCCGTTGCTGGCGTCGATGTTGAAGTACTCATTCAGCACGTTGCCGGACAGGCTGTTGGTGCCCGCGCCGCCATCGATGCTGCCATCGATGGTACCGCCTGACAGCACGAAGTTGTCCGTGGACGCGCCGCCCACCAGGTTGGCGATGCCGCTGAAGCTGAACGTGCCGTTGAGCTTGCCGCTATCCAGACCATTGATGGTCCAGGTGTTGACGCCCGTGTCGAAGCCCGTGAGGGTATCGCCCGCGTTACCACTTCCCACCAAACTAGTGATACCAGTGAAGCCGAGGGCGATGTCCGAAGCCACGCCCGTGGCGAGATCGACCGCGATCGGGCCCGCATTGCCGGAGTAGCTTAGGGTCTCGTTCGTGCCCACGCCCGTCAGGCTGCCGTCCAACGAACCCGTGGTGAAGTCGAAGGTATCGCCGCCGTCGCCCTGCAGGCTGCCGACACCGGTGAAGTTCAAGCTGCTGGCACCGTAAGTCACGCTGCCGATGTCTGAGCCGCTGATGGTGAAGTCGTCACCCGTGCCATCGGCGATGAGGGTGAAGCCCGCACCCGAACCCACCAGGTTCTGGATGTTGCTGATGGTACCTGCGCCCGGCAAGGCCGCGCCCAGGGTGACCGAGAACACTGTGGTGGACGCGGAATAATCCACGGTGTTGCCGGCCACGCCGTGGCCGCCGCCATCGATGGCACCCGTGAGGGAACCGGCACCGATGAAGGCGAAGGTGTCATCACCTGCCCCACCCGTCAGGTTCTTGATGCCGGTGAAGCTGTTGATGATGTTGGCATCGTTGGCGGCCGGACCCGTGCCGACGCTGCCGGCATTGGATCCGGTGATGGCGAAGTAGTCGTTGCCGCCGTCGCCCACGATCGTGTCGCTGCCCACACCGCCGCCACCCGACAGGGTGCCGGATACCGTGCCGCCCGCGACCGTGAACGTGTCATTGCCCGTGCCGCCCGTCAGGTTGGCGAAGCTGTTCCAGACCAAAGCGGATGCATCATGGCCGCTACCGTCGTTATAGGTGCCGTCGTTGGCGCCGGTGATGCTCCAGGCGCTAGTCGTGGACTCACCCTGCAGGGTGCTACCCGTGCTGGCCGTCACGATGTCGATATTGCTGAAACCGCCACTGATTCCACCGTCGGTGCCGCTATAACCGTTGGCAGACGAACCGGTCAGGGTCACGGTCACACCGCTCGCGTGGGCGCTGTAGTCCACCTGGTCGTTGCTGCCCGAGACGCCATTGATGCTGCCACTCAAGGTCGCGCCAACCGAGAATACGAAGTCATCGGTGCCGGCGCCGCCCTTGAGGTTGGCGATGTTGGTGAAGCTGTGGATCAGGTTCGCCGGGGTTCCCGCGGCGGTACCCACCGTACCGCTGTCCGCGCCGTTGATGACGAAGTAGTTGCCAGCCGCGATGCCGGTGATGGTGTCACCGCCGCCGCCACCGTCCACAGTGCCGGAGATACTGCCGCTGCTGCCGATGGCGAAGGTGTCTGCACCCGAGCCGCCGGTCAGGTTGGCGATATTATTGAAACTGAAGCTGCCATCGACGTTGCCGCCGTTGGCGCTGGTGATGTTCCAGGTATGGGTACCGCCGAAGCCGTCAAGCTCGTCACCCGTATTGCCGGTGCCGATGAGGTCATCGATGCCGGTGAAGTTATTGGTGATCAAGGACGCAGTGCCGGAACTGATGGTGTTCAGGGTGACGTTGATGGCGCCGCCGCTATAGCCACTGTAATCCAGCTTGTCGTTACCGCTACCGGTGATGGTCTCCATCTGCGCTGTGTTGGTGACGAACGCGAAGGTATCCACTCCCGCTCCACCCTGCAGGGTGCCCACGTTGGTGAAGGCCAGCGAGCTCACGCCACCCACGCCATAGCTCACAGTGCCCGCATCCACGGCGTTGATGTCGAAGATGTCGCCGTTGCCATCTGCGATCAGGGTGAATCCGGCACCCGAGCCCGTCAGGTCCTGGATGTTGGTGATGGTACCTGCGCCCGGCAGAGCAGCACCCAGGGTCACCGCGCTCACGGTGGTGGAGCCTGAGTAATCCACAGTGTTGCCAGCCACATGACCGCCGCCGTCGATGTTCCCGGTCAGGGAACCGGCGTTGATGAAGGCGAAGGTGTCATCGTTGGTGCCGCCCGTGAGGTTGGCGATGCCGGCGAAGTCCGCGATCAGGTTTGCGGGCGTGGCAGAGCCGGTACCGACGCTGCCGGAATTGGAGCCGGTGATGGCGAAGTAGTCGCCGTTGTTGTCGCCCACGATGGTGTCACTGCCCGCGCCGCCGCCACCAGACACGGTGCCGGAGACGCTGCCACCGGCGATGGTGAAGGTATCGTTGCCCGTGCCACCCGTGAGGTTGGTCATGCCCGAGAAGCTGTAGGCTACGCCACCGCTGACGCTGCCGCCGTTAGCGCTGCTGATGCTCCAGGCGTTGGCCACCGCATCGGTGGCCACCAGGGTGTCGCTACCGGAGCCAGCGAGGATGGTGAAGCCGGCGAAGGTCAGGGTATGGCCGCTGTCCACCAGGGTGTCGGTGGTGCCGACGTCCCAGGTGGCCGGAGTGCCGATACCGTTCTGCAAGGTGCTGCCTGCCGCAGCGGTGATGCTATCGATCTTGGTGAAGTTGCTCACACCCACCGTCGAGGTGCCGGCATAACCTGTCAGGGTCGAAGCCGTGAGGTCCACCGTCCCGGCCGCCAGCGCGGACAGGTTGAGGCTGTCGGCGCCGGAGCCGCCGTTGATGTTGGCGACCGAGCCCGAGGCACCGATCACGAAGCTGTCAGCGTTGTTGTCACCGTCCAGGGTGCTGAAGCCAGCGAAGCCCAAGGCGAAGGTG
>DASYCJ010000083.1:0-3369 GCA_036500225.1 Gammaproteobacteria bacterium | reverse complement strand
CGGCCTGGCCCTGGCCAAGATCCTGACCCTTATGCATTCCACGCCGGAAGTGCGTATCCGCCACGACGGCCAGAAGCTCACGACCCCCATCACGCTCCTCACCATCAACAACGGTAAAGTGGAAGGCGGCGCTTTCGTGATGGCGCCGGACGCGGAGATCGACGACGGCCTATTCGACGTGGTGGTGGCCAAGGGCATGGGGCGCATCGGCATCCTGCAGCTCCTACCGCAGGTGCTGAAGGGTCAGCACATGTCCCACCCCAAGGTGGTCAAATTCCGCACTGGGAGACTGTCGGTGGAGGCGGACGTGCCCCTTCCTATCCACGCGGACGGCGAATTGACCTATACCGGTGCAACGCACCTGGAAATCGAAGTCTTACCGAGGGTTCTAGAAGTGATCTGCTGAATCAGGCGGCTTTTGCAGCCTGTTTGGACTTGAGGGAACCCATATAGATAGCGGCCAGTGCCAGGATCGCCCCCGCCAATTCCGGCGGGCTGAAATGCCGGCCAAAGAAAGCCCAATCCCAGATGAAGGCGCAGGTGGGCTGCAAGAGCAACACCAGACCCACCTGGGCGGCTCCCACCTTGTTCATGCTGTGGGAGATGAGCAGCCAGCCCAGCACCTGGGGCACCAGACCATATAAGAAGAGCCAGCCCGCGTCGCTCCAGCTATGGATGGCGAAGGAATCCCCCTCCACCCCCACCACCGCTGCGATCATGACGGCGGTGATGAGTGACACCGCAGTGATGAGGGTATAAGGCGAGCCGGACTCGCCGCCTATGCGCACGCCGCGAAGGGTGAGGATGTAACCCGCGTAGCAGCCGGCCGTGAGCAGACCGAGGATGACGCCGACATGATACTGAGCCGATACGCCGGCCCAGTCCGACCCCACGAGCAGGATCAATCCCAGCATGGCGATGCCGATGGCCAGCCACTGATAGATGGTGAGCCGCTCCTTGAAGAAGGCCACCCCTACCGCCGCCAGCACGAACACCTGGAAGTTGGCGAGCAGCGTGGCGATGCCGGGGCCGACGTACAGGATGCTGCGGTGCCAGAGCACCAGATCGAGGGTGAAGAAGACGCCGGCCAGGAGCAGGAACAGCGCTCCGCGGCCGTTCACACGCACGCGCTCACGGCGCCAGAGCAGCACCAAGAGCAGGATGCCGCTGCCGAAGGCCATGCGGTAGAAGGCGCTGACCGAGGGCGGTTCGCTGACCAGGCGGACGAACACCGCCGAGAAGCTGATCATCACGGCGCCGACAATGAGCTGCCACACAGCCGACACCCTGATGAATGCACGCCGGCAGATAGCCGGCGCGAGAGCTTAGCATGCCAGCATGGCTCCCCTGCTATGCAGAAAACTAGCTCGAAAGCATCACAGCCTAGTGAGCCAAAGCCGCCTCGAGCTCGGCAAACGTATAAGCGACGCCGGAGGTATCCAGAGGTACGCCCAATTGCCGGCTGATGCGGCTGGCAGAGAAGATGCCGCGGATCACGGGACCTTTGGGTGTGCGCTCGCCCACCAGCGCGTGTTGCCGGCCGGTGCGCTTCAGGGTCACCACCACGTCGCCGACGCGTGCAGCACGTACCTCGTTCAGTGACAGCACCTCGAACCGTTCGGCGGGGGTCATGACGTCGCGCACCCGCACCTCGTCGCGCGACACGCCGAGTTCGCGCTGAATCCCCAGCAGCCGCTCACTCTTGATGTCGGTGAGGGTGACTAACCCAAGCAAGGGGTGTGCCGCATCCTGCACGAACAAGAGCCGCACACCCACATGACGCATGTGCTCTTCGGCGGCGGCGATGCTGGCGTCGGGACCGATGCTGGCGGCACTGACCTGCGAGAGGTCGGTCATCGTGTCGGTGGCGGGACTGTCGGGCGTGACGTGGTCCGGCAGGCTCTGGCTGGGTCGCAGCAACTCGGTGCCCGGTTGCAGCGGCATGAGAGATAAAGCCCTGTATGCGATAGCCATGATTAAGACTCCTGCGCCTCGGCGGCGATGAGAGCCGTCTTCAGTAGTAATTCTAGCGCCGGAACATGAACGCGGTTGACCGGATGTGACAATGCGAAATATATCGGCTTTGGGATTAAACTTGGATCGAGACGAGAGATCTTGCCTTCAGACTAAGCGGAATACATGACCGGCTGTGAGTCCGAAGCGCCCGTCGCTCACGGGCGCCCTGCCCTCCCGCGACGTCAGGACATCCTGTCCATGACGACGCCAGCGAGCAAAAGATCAGCCTTTAGTCACACTTCAGACCACATGCGCATAAGGTTTGAGCGGGTCTTGCTGAGCTTCATGGCTTCCGGCGAGCCAGGCGCGACAGTACGGGCCCAGCGGGCCAACTGCATGAGTTCGAAGAGCATGTCGCGCTGGGCTTCCTCCCGCACGAAACTCTGGATCCAGGTGACGCCACAGAGGCGGCTGCCGCGGGTGATCTTCTCGACCTTGTGGATGCTGGTAGACGGATACACGATGGCGCTGCCGGCGGGCAGCTTCACGGACTGGGCGGCGCCATCTGAGTGGATGACGAGTTCGCCGCCGTCGTAATCGGCGGGCGCGGTGAGGAACACGGTGATGGAGAGGTCGGCGCGCATGGGATCGCCGCCGCCCATGATGGCGTTGTCCACGTGGCTGCCGTATTCCATGCCGCTGTCATAGCGGTTGAACATGGGCGGCAGGATGCGCCGGGGCAGCGCGTATTGGTTGAGCAGTTCGTGCTTGACCATGGCGGCGCCGAGCAGCTTGCGCGGCTCGTCCACGCCCTTGTCCAGCGCCTTGGTCTGCAGGTTGTTCTTGACGTCGCGCACGGCGGCACCGGCTGTGGCCTTGCCGTCATCGAACTTCGCGTCCTTGAGCAGGGTGCGTATCTGCGCCAACTCGTCCGCAGACAGAAGGCCATCGATCTTGAGCAGCATCGCGCGTATCCCGGTTTATGCGTGGGCCCCATGAGACCTGTGCGGCGCGGGCCTGTCAATATGCATGATTAGAGTGAATATTCATTGCATGTTACAATGGACACTTAATCCCGCACATATCATCGGTTATCCCCGTGGCCCCCAAGAAGATTCGCATCACCAACGTCCATCTCGACCTTGGCGCCGGACGGCGCGGGACCGATATGGGCTCCTCCGCCATGCATGTGGCCGGCGTCGTGCCGGCCCTGAAGAAGATCGGCCACGAGGTGGTCGGCATGCACAACATCGGCCAGATCTCCATGGAGGCGGCGGAACTGGGCGAGAAGAACGCCCGCTACCTGGGCGTGATCACCGAGGTGTGCCGCGACCTGGCCGGCACCGTGGAAGCGACCATGGAAAAGGGGGAATTCCCGCTGGTGCTCGGCGGCGACCATTCCCAGGCCATCGG
>DASYCJ010000082.1:0-11249 GCA_036500225.1 Gammaproteobacteria bacterium | reverse complement strand
CAGGATGGGAAATTGACCTACGTTGCCGGCAAATCTTGGTGTCTGCTATTGAGTCTGAGCCAATCGTTGGAATTCTTTCGTCGCAAATCTATCCGTCATCCCGGCCACGTAGTCAGCCACGATCCGCGCCCGGCCTGAAGCGCCTTTCTCACTTTCTTCCTGCTCGGCACGCGCCGCGAACTCCGGCGGCAGGCGGGAGATGTCTGTGAAATAAGCCTCGAACAGGCCCGTCACCATCTCCGCGGCATTGCCGGTCATTTCCTGCACATGGGGATGTTCATAGAGTTGCTTGCGCAGGAAACGGTGCAACTCAGTGCTGCGTTCCTGCATAGCCGGGCTGAAACCGATCAACACTCGGCCGGACTTGCGCACTTGTTCCACGTCCTTAGGCACTACCTCACCGATGCGCTTCTGGCTCTCCGCGATCAGGTCCGTGATGAAGGCATTCATCATGCGCCGCACAGTCTCGTGGATGAGCTTGCGCAAGCCGATGTCGGGGTAGGCCTTGAGCACCGTCTGGGAGTGCTCCCGGAAGAGGGAGGTCTGCTGCAGTTGTTCGACGCTGATGAGTCGGGAGCGAAGTCCATCGTCTACGTCATGGTTGTTGTAGGCGATGGCGTCCGCCACATCCACGAGCTGGGCTTCTAAGGATGGATGGCTGCGGTCGATGAAACGCTGGCCCACTTCCCCAAGCTCCCGGGCGTTCTTGAGAGAGCAGTGTTTCAGGATGCCTTCCCGGGTCTCGAAGGTTAGGTTGAGCCCCGGGAACTCCGCGTAGCGCTCTTCCAAGAGGTCCACCACCCGCAGGGACTGAAGGTTGTGTTCGAAGCCGCCGTAGGGTTCCATGACCGCGTTCAGGGCGTCCTGGCCGGCGTGGCCGAAAGGGGTGTGCCCTAAGTCATGGGCCAGGGCGACCGCCTCTGTGAGGGGTTCATTGAGCCTGAGCACCCTGGCGACACTGCGGGCAATCTGAGCCACTTCCAGGCTATGGGTAAGGCGGGTACGGTAGAGATCGCCCTCGTCGTAGACGAAGACCTGGGTCTTGTACATGAGCCGCCGGAAGGCGGTGGAATGGATGATCCGGTCTCGGTCCCGATCGTGCTCGTTACGATAGGTAGGACTGGTTTCGGGGAAACGGCGACCGTGGGTCTTTTCTGGGTGGACGGCGTAGGCGGCTAAAGCAGTCGCGCCAGCCATGGGATTAAACGGGCTCGGCTTCGAGGGTGGCTTCAAGGGCCTTGTCATCGAACTCGGTGGTGATCACTGCCTGGCCGATGCTCTTCGGCAACACCAGACGCAGTTGGCCCGCCAGCACCTTCTTGTCCCGGCTCATGTGCTTGCGCATCTCGTCGGCGCTGATGTTATCTGGCGGGGTGATGGGCAGGCCCGCACGTTCCAAGAGACGGCACAGGCGCCGGTATTCCGTGGCCTTGAAGTGGCCTTGACGTACCGAGAGGGCCGCGGCCATCACCAGGCCCACGGACACGGCCTCGCCATGCAGCATCTCACCATGCCCTAAGGCGGTCTCGATGGCATGACCGAACGTATGGCCCAAGTTCAGCAGCGCACGCTCACCTTGTTCCCGCTCGTCGGCAGCGACGATGGCGGACTTGATCTCGCAGGAGCGAACTACCGCGTGATCCAGTGCGTCTTCGTCCCGCGCCATGAGCGATTGGATATTGGCTTCCAGCCACTCGAAGAAGCGGCTGTCCTTGATGAGACCGTACTTGATGACTTCCGCGAGACCAGCGCTCAACTGGCGCGCGTCCAGGGTATCCAGGGTCTGGGTGTCGGCGATCACCACCAGGGGCTGATGGAAGGCACCCACCATGTTCTTGCCATAGCGGTGGTTGATGGCGGTCTTGCCGCCCACTGAGGAATCCACCTGGGCCATGAGGGTGGTAGCCACCTGCACATAGGGGATGCCGCGCTGGTAGATGGCCGCGGCGAAGCCGGTGAGATCGCCCACCACTCCGCCGCCGAGGGCGATGAGCGCGCTATCGCGGCCATAGCCACTCTTGAGCAGCGCAGTGAAGATAAGGTCCAGGGTCTCCCAGTCCTTGTTCTCCTCGCCATGGGGCAGGGTCACGCTCTCCACCGTCAAGGGCCGCAGGGCGGCCTTGAGCTTCTCAAGGTACAGGGGCGCCACCCGGTCGTCGGTGACGATGCACAGCCGCTCCTTCTGCAGGCGCTCACGGATGAGCATGCCTTGGCTTAAGAGGCCGCCGCCGATGTGGATCGGGTAGGAGCGTTTGCCTAACTGGACTAGAAGAGTTTTCATCGAAGATGCTGGGTACTCAGCTGGAAGCGACCCCGCGCCGTCCCAGTTCAGTGATTATACGCTGGCTTATCTGCTTCACCTGGCCGCTGTCGGTATCTACAGTCAGCTCAGCTAGGCTTTCATAGAGTGGGGCGCGCATGTCGAATAGCTGCTGCAGGCGCGCCTGGCGGTCCGTCGTCTCCAGGAGGGGTCTATTGCGGCTCTGGGAGGTACGCGCAGCCTGGGCGCCCACGGAGGCCTTGAGATAGATGACGAAGCCCCGGCTCTTGAGGGCCTCGCGGTTGGCCTGATCCAGCACGGCGCCGCCGCCGGTAGCGAGTACCAGAGCGTGCCTTTGGGTCAGCTCTTCGATGACTTCCCGCTCTCGCTTGCGGAAGCCCGCTTCGCCTTCCTTCTCGAAGATCAGGGCGATGTCGGCGCCGGTGCGCCGCTCGATCTCCTGGTCGGCATCCACGAACTCGAGGTCGAGTTGGCGCGCCAGCTCACGCCCGATGGCGGTCTTGCCGGCGCCCATGGGGCCGATGAGGAATATCCGCCCCATATGTGACAACCAGGCTGCCCGCTTAGGGTGTGAGCATCACGCCGATCGTCGGTCTCAGGCGCGACAGCCGTATCTTATTGGCCGACTGCGGTGGCGGCTGCCTGGTCCACTATCTTGGGCGTGACGAAGATCAGCAATTCGTCTTTGTTGTTGATCGTCTGGGAGGTGCGGAACAGCCAGCCCAGGAGCGGCAGGTCGCCCAGCAGCGGCACCTTGGTGACCGTGCTGGTCTGGTTGGTCTCGTAGATGCCGCCCAGCACGATGGTGTCGCCGTTGTTGACCAGCACCTGGGTCTTCACATCGCGCGTGTCGATGGAAGGCACGGTGCCGCCGGTGGCGCTCTGCACGTTCTGGCCCACCTGATCGTCATGCACCTCGAGGTCCATGATGATGCGGTCGTCTGGGGTGATCTGCGGGGTCACGTCCAGGCTCAGCACTGCATCCTTGAAGGATGTGGTGGTGGCGCCGCTGGAGGAGGACTGCTGATAGGGGATCTGCACGCCCTGTTCGATGTGCGCCAGCTTCTGATCGGCGGTCAGCACGCGCGGGCTTGAGACCACTTCGCCCTGGCCTTCAGACTGCAAGGCCGAGAGTTCCAGGTCGATGATGGAGCTGCCATGCAGCACCGAGAAGGCGATCGAGCCGGCGGTCGGGGCCGTGGGCAAGTTCACGTTCAGCCGTTGGTCGAGCGCCGGCACGGTGAACCGCGGCACCAGCGGGATGGTCGCGGAGCCGGAATTGATGGCATTGGCCGCCGCGTTGTCGGCGGTGATGAAGGAGCTGATCTGCGAATCGGTACCCGCGATGGTGCCGGAGGTGGTGATCAGGCCCTGGCTGGTGTTGCGTGTGCCGCTATATCCCAGGCGCGCGCCCAAGTCACGGGTGAAATCGTTGTTGGCGATCACCACGCGCGATTCGATCAGCACCTGCTTCACGGCCACGTCCAGGCGCGCCACCATGGCGCGGATGGCGGTGATCCTCTCGTCCGTATCCTGTACCAGCAAGGTGTTGGTGCGCACGTCCACGCTCACGTCACCGCGTTTGGACAGCATGCTGTTGTCGCCGCCGCTGCCCTTGATGATGGTCTGCAGGTCAGAGGCCTTGGCGTAGTTCACCTGGATGAAGGCCGACTGCAGGGGTTCGACCTGGGCCAGACTCTGCTGGGCGCTGGCTTCGGCGGTCTCCTCAGCGGCGATCTCGGCGGCGGTGCCGACCATCATCACGGTGCCGTATTCGCGGGTGGCGAGACCCTTGGTGCGCAGGATGATGTCCAGGGCCTGATCCCAGGGCACATCCTGCAGGCGCAGGGTGATGTTGCCGCTCACGGCATCCGAGACCACGATGTTCTTGCCGCTGGCGTCCGCCAGGATCTGCAGCACCGCACGGATGTCGATGCTCTGGAAGTTCAGGCTGATCTTCTGGCCGGCGTAGGATTTCTTGGCGGCAGCCTGGGCCTGGGCGGCCTGGCTCAGCGGCTTCAGTTCCACCGAGAAGGTGTCATCGCTCTGATAAGCGAGTTTCTCGAACTGACCGGCGGCATGGATGACGATCTGCGAGCCGGTGGGCGTGTTCTCGGCGTCCACGTACTGCACGGGTGTGGCGAAGTCGGTCACGTCCATGCGCCGCACCATGTCCTCGGGCAGTCGGGCGCCGGCGAAGTCCACCGCCAGCGAGCCGTTCTTGTCATGCACGTTGCCGATGATGCTGGCGTTGGGCAGGGTCACCAGGATCTGGCCACCGCCGTCAGGGGTGCGCCGGAAATCCACGCTGGCGATCTCACTGGGGCCGGCCGGAGTCGTCGGGCCAGCCGCCGGAGCGGGGGCTTGCTTCATGGGTGCGGCGGCGACGGTCTGGGTCGCAGTGGGCTTGGAAGCGGTCGGTACCGGCACGCTCACCGGAGCTGCAGCCACGGCAGCCGGCGCGGCAGCAGGCGCAGATACGCCACCGCCCTGCTGCGGACCGAAGCCGCTAGCCTGAGCGCTGGCCACGCTAGTGTCGGCGACGTTGCCACCCACGATCACGTATACGGTGTTGCCCGAGACCTGGGTGTTGTAAGGCACGAGCGCAGTGAGGTTGATGACCACGCGCGAACGGCCGGCAGCCTCGGCGGTGACGATGCTGTTGACCATGCCGGCCTGCACGTCGATCTTGTGGTCTTTCACGCCGAGCCGGGTGTCCGGCAGATCCAGTGCGATGCGCGCCGGCTGGTTCACCGTGAAGGAGAGCGGCGTGGCCGAAGGCGGGGAGGCCAGCGTCAGCGCGATCTGCACGCGATCTCCGCCCATTTTGGTGGCGGTCACGCTCTGCAGCTGGTTATGGCCCTGCTGGTCGTCGGCGACGGCGGGCAGCGCGAGCAGTGCAGCAGCCAGGAGTACCCAACGCAGCATGTGATCGCGGCGGTGGTTCAGGGTGGTGATGTTCATGGCCGTCTACCTCGCTCTTATTGGCTCAGCGTCACGTCAGTGATGCGTTCCGACCAACCGCCCGATCCGTCGGGGATCATCTCGTGCAATTTGATGTCGGAGTCGGTGATGCTGATGATCTTGCCGTAGTTCTGTCCCATGTAATTGCCGATCTGCACGCGGTGCAGGACGTTGTCGCTGTCTTTCACCAGGCCGAAGAGCGTGTTGTCGATGGCCAGGGTGCCGACCATCCGCAAGCCGTCCAGCGGGAACTGTTCCAGGTATTCGCGGTTGCGATTGAAGTCCGGGTGCAGGCCTGCGACCGTGGCACCGCGGTTGGCGTTCGGATCGGTACGCGTCTCGCCGGCCGGTATGAAGGGCGAGCGCTGATCCTGGTCCGCGTAGGTATAGACCTCGAAGGGCTTAATCTGCGGGATCGGCTCGATGTGCCCGCCTTTGCGCGCCTTCACTTCGTTGGTGTACTGCTGCAGGTCGCCCATGCGGTCGCCGCAAGCGGAGAGGCTGAGCACCAGGCCGGTACCGGCGAGGAGATGTGCGAAGCGACGATTCATCAGGTGCCTCCACCGCCGGACGTGGCCTTCTTGGCCGGCTTGCCCTTGGGTTTGGCGGTCTGGATCTCGTCATCCTCGAGATAACGGTAGGTCTTGGCGGTGAGCGTCATGGTCAGGCTGTTGGAGCCGGAGCCGCCACTGCTGCCGCTGGCCGGCTTGATGACGATGTTGTGCAAGGTGACGATGCGCGGCAGTGCCGCGACGTCGCTCACGAACTTGCCGAAGTCGTGGTAACCGCCGTCCAGTTGCAGGTCGATTGGTTTCTCGGCGTAGAAGTCCTTGGTGGCCTCATTGCCGGGGCGGAACAAGTCCTGTTTCAGGCCGTCCACCTGCGCTGCCTGCGAGATGTCCTGCAGGATGCTTGGCAGTTCGGTGCGACCGGGCAGCTGTTTCAACATGGTGCCGAAGGACTTCTGCATGTCGTCCAGCTGTTGCTTGTAGGTATCCAGGTTGGCAGCCTGCAGCGCCTTGGCCTCGAAGTCGGTCTTGAGGGAGGCTTCCTTGTCATTGTCCTTGGCTAACAGGGTACGTTGGTCCTGGATGCCGCCGGGGACGAGGTATATGGCGACCACCACCACGATGAACACCACCACCAGCAGCACGATGCGCATGGGCAGCGGCCAGCTGCCGGTGTTCTTCGGGTCCAGCGACTTGACGTCGTTGAAGTTGAAGTTCTTCAGGGAGTCGAGGTTCATGGCCATCAGCCACCCCCGTTGCCGGCGTCGGCGGCTTTGGCTGAGGCGGCGGCCTTGTCCACCACCTTGGCGGTGATGGAGAAGCGTTGGGCGCCGTTCTTGTTTGGGTCCTTCTGCACCACCGTCAGGTTGGGGTCACCCATCCACGGCGAGGCGTCGATGTTGCGCAGGTAAGAGGAGATGCGTGCGCTCGAGTCGGCGATGCCTTCCAGGGTCAGCTGGTCGCCGCTCTCAGTCACCGAGGTGAGATACACGCCGGGCGGCAAGGTCTTCACCAGTTGGTCGAAGAGATGCACCACCACCGGCCGGCTCTGCTGTAGCTGTTGGATGATCTGCATGCGCGCCAAGAGGTTCTGCTTGGTGTCCTGCAGGTCCTTGATCTGCTCGATCTGCTTGTCTTCCAGCGAAATCTGCTGGGTCAGGAACGCGTTACGCGCGTCCTGGTTCGAGATCGCCGAGTCGGTCCACAGATACAAGGCGCCGGCGGTCACCAGGCCCGCGACCGCAGCCGCGCCGATCAGGATGTTGAACTGTATCTGACGGAGCTTGCGCCGCTCTTCGCGCCAGGGAAGCAGGTTGATGCGTGCCATCAGTCGAAGCTCCGCAGGGCCAGGCCGCAGGCCACCAACAGCGCCGAAGATTCGGCAGTGGTCAGCTGGGTCTTGGCGCGGGAAGACATCTTCATCTGACCGAAGGGGTTGCCGATGACCGAGGGCGTGCCCATCTTCTCGGTGATCTTGTCGGTGGCGCCGGGGATGGCCGCGCAACCGCCGCAGACGATGATCTGGTCGAGATGGTTGTAGTCGCTGGTGGACGACAGGAAGAACTGCAGTGAGCGGTTCACGGTCTGCGCCATGTCTTCGGTGAAGGGGTCGAGGATCTCGACCTTGTAGTTACCGGGCAGGCCGCCTTCCTTCTTGGCCTTGCCGGCCTCTTCGAAGGTCAGGCCGTAGTGGCGCATGATCTCCTCGGTCAGCTGCTTGCCGCCGAAGTCGCTGTTATAGGTGTAGATGATCTTGCGGTCGTGCAGCACGCTGAACGATGTAGTGGCCGCGCCGAAATCCACCAGAGCGATGGTGCGATCCAGGCCCTCGTCCAGCATCTGGTACGTGAGCAGCTTGCAGGCGTTCTCTAGCGCGTAGGCTTCCACGTCCACGAGCTTGGCGGTTAAGCCCGCGATGTCGAGTACCGAAACCAGCTTGTCCACGCTCTCGCGGCGCGCCGCCACCAAGAGCACATCCATGAGGTCCGGGTCGCTCTGGGAGGGGCCTAGGATCTCGTAGTCGAAGGCCACTTCTTCGATCGGTTGCGAGATGTACTGGTCAGCTTGCAGTTCGATCTGCTCGCCCAAGTCCTTATCGGACAGTTTGGCGGGCATCTGGATGGTCTTGGTCATGACTTGGCCGGAGAGGGCCACGGCTGCGTATTTGGACTTGGGATTCGCGTGTTTCACGGCCTTGCGCACCGCTTCGCCGACCCCATCCACATCCATGATCACCTTGTCGGTGATAGCATTGGAAGGCATAGGCTCTGCTGCGAAACTCTCCACTCGATAGGAACCGCCCGCCTTGGCGAGCTCGATGAGCTTCACCGACGAGGTGCTGATGTCTATACCCAGCAGGGGGGGTGACGATGGCCTGAGCAGCACGTCTGAGTTCCTTAAATGAGCTTGGGCGCCCTAAAACCGGCTAAAAAATAGCCGTCCCATGTCTTAAGTCACAGCTTCAATATATACCACCAAATGACTAAATCAAATAAATATTTTGCCCTTTTGCCCTGTCAGAAATTGAGTCCGAAACGACCATTTTCCGGTGTTTTGAACTGAGGTTCCCATGCCGTTTTTGCCCCGGGCACTATATGTAGTGATAGCCGCCATCCTTGCCCTCTGTGGGTTGGGGTTGGTGGCGATCTTTGGCGCCTATTTGGTCCTGGCGCCGGGCCTGCCCTCCGTGGCCGACCTCAAAGATATCCATCTCCAGGTACCTTTAAGGGTCTATAGCCGGGATGGCCGACTCTTGGCGGTATTTGGAGAAAAACACCGTATCCCATTGGATTATAAAGATATTCCATCCACTATGACGAACGCCGTAGTGGCAGCTGAGGACGAAAATTTCTGGACCCACCCGGGCGTCGACGTACAGGGGGTGCTCCGGGCCGGTGTGCATTTCGCGGCTACCGGAGAGCGCGATCAAGGCGGCGGCACCATCACCATGCAGTTGGCCCGCACTTTCGTCTCTACCCAGAAGACTTTCACCCGCAAGGCCCGGGAGGCTTTCCTGGCCTTCCGCATCGAGAAAGAGCTCAGTAAGCAGGAGATCCTGGCCCTCTACCTCAACCAGAGCTATCTGGGGGAACGGGCCTACGGAGTGGGTGCCGCGGCCCAGACCTACTACGGCACCGACGTGGCCCATCTCACGCTGGCACAGACCGCCATGATCGCAGGCCTGCCCCAGTCGCCTTCCGTGGCCAATCCCCTGGTCAACCCGCAGCGGGCCATCGCCCGTCGCGGCTACGTGCTGGGCCGCATGCTGGCCAACAACTACATAAGCAAACAGCAGTACCAGCAAGCCATGGCCGAGCCGGACGATGCGGCCTACCACGGCGATGCCACGGAAGTGGACGCGCCCTACGTGGCGGAGCTGGTGCGTAACTACATGGTCGATAAGTACGGCGAGAGCGTGTACGACAACGGCTACTCCGTGGTCACCACCGTGGATAGCCGTCTGCAGCCCCTCGCCACCAAGGCGGTACGCAACGGCCTGTTCGCCTATGACCAGCGTCATGGCTGGCGCGGCGCTGTGGCCAAAGTGACCCTTCCGGCCAAGCCCAGTGAAGATGATCTGGAGAAAACCGTCGAGGACCGGGACCACGTGGGCGGTCTATATCCCGCGGTAGTCACTAAGGTGGATCCTCAGGCTGCCGGCTTATATGCCGACGGCATCGGTGCCGTGGACCTCAATTGGGATGGCATCAAGTGGGCGCGCAAGTACCTGAACGAGAGCGGCATGGGCCCGACCCCGAAGACTGCCGGCGAAGTGCTGGCCCGCGGCGACATCGTCTATCTGCGCAAGCTGGACAGCGGCGCCTGGGTGCTGGCGCAGGTACCGAACGCACAGAGCGCACTCGTGGCCGTAGATCCGCTGGACGGTGCCATCGCAGCCCTGGTGGGCGGGTTCGACTACGATGCCAGCAAGTTCAATCGTGTGACCCAATCGCACCGGCAGGCCGGTTCCTCATTCAAGCCCTTCGTCTATTCAGCAGCGCTGGAGAACGGCTTCACTACCGCCACGGTGGTGCCGAACGCACCGGTGGTCGTGAACGACGCCGCCAACGGCAACGTGTGGCGGCCCAAGAACTTCGAGGGCGAGTTCAGCGGCCCGACGCGCCTGCGCAATGCGCTGGCCCACTCGCTGAACCTGGTCACCATCCGCGTGCTGCAGCAGCTGGGCGTGGATAAGACCATCCAGTACGACCAGAATTTCGGTTTCACGCCGGACGAGTTGCCGCACGACCTGACCATGGCCCTCGGCAGTGCCAGCCTCGAGCCCCTGGAGATGGTGCGTGCCTATGCGGTGTTCGCCAACCGCGGCTACCGCATCACGCCGTACTACATCCAGACGGTGATGGACGGCGAAGGCAAGGTACTGTTCCAGGCCACGCCCGAGATCGCCTGCGACACCTGCAAGCTGCCGGAAAAGGGCGATGCCGATACCGGCATGCCTGAGGCCGCTCCCCAGGCCATCACGCCTCAGAACGCATGGCTCATGACCAGCATGATGCAAGAGGTCATCAAGACCGGCACCGGCGCGGCGGCTCAGGCCCTCGGCCGGCCGGATATCGCCGGCAAGACCGGCACCAGCAACGACTTCACCGATGCCTGGTTCGACGGCTATACGGACCATCTGGTGACGGTGGTGTGGGTGGGCAACGATCAGCCCTCTCAGCCTCTGGGCGCTGGCGAACAGGGTGCCCTTGCGGCCCTGCCCATCTGGATGGACTTCATGGGTCCTGCCCTGAACGGCGTGCCCATCCCCAAGGATCCTTTCCCGCGACCCTTCGGCATCGAAGAGGCACGTATCGATCCCAACACTGGCCTCCTGGTGAGCGCTGATGATCCGGATTCGATCTTCGAGTACTTCCTGACCGGACATCTGCCGGAGAAAGAAGCAGACAAGAAGAAGACTCCAGATAACCCGGATATCTTCTGACCGCCTTGCGGTCAGAAGATACTTAGTTGCTACGCGCAAACCGTCTTGGTTTGCGCGATCCCGGCGAGCCCCGGGCAAGCTCGGACTCGCCGTCGCTAAGCATCCCGCCTGGCAATCCTAGTTAGCAATTTCGTTACATTGAATCGTCACGCGCCTGTGCTATATTTTTTTCATAGTCACTACGCGCAGTGCCCATGAACCGACGCGTATCGCCGCACACGGATGACATGCGGCGACTTCTCACGCAGGAAGCGGCCCGCATCATGTCCGAAGAGGGCGTGCGGGATTTCCTCTTTGCCAAGCGCAAGGCGGCCGAGCGTCTCGGCCTCGACCCGCGCAACATGCATCTGCCCACCAACCTCGAAGTGGAAGCGGCGCTCGCCGAGCACCAGCGCTTGTTCCAGGCCGATTCCCAGCCCAGTCATCTGCGCCATCTGCGTGAGACCGCCCGCAACGCCCTCAAGCTATTCGCGCCTTTCAATGCGCGCCTGGTGGGTCCGGTCCTGTCTGGTACCGCCTCCGAACACGCCGTGGTGTACCTGCATGTGTT
>DASYCJ010000081.1:0-6519 GCA_036500225.1 Gammaproteobacteria bacterium | reverse complement strand
GCAGCGCGGAAGGCGCCATGGCATTCGGCATAGGCCTGCTGCAGGTTGCGCTTGAGCTTGGTGTGGGCCACCGGCGTCACGTAACCCACCGCCATGGCCACGGCGGTCTTGTCGGTGTTGATGCGTTCACGCAGGAGCTTGGAGAGGATGTCTTGTCCACCCTGCACGAGGAGCGCGAACTCGTTGCCCTTGGGCAGGCCGCGGGGCTGGACCATCTCAAGACCGAGGGCACGGCAGGCACGGAAGGCTTCGTCGCGAGCCTCTTCATAGAGACGGTTGGCTGTGTCCCAGCGGATGGTGAGGGCGGCTTCATCGTCCTGCAGCATGTTGAGGCGCAGGCCGCCTTGCTTGTGCAGGCCGCACTTGTTGCTGTACTGGATGATGATGTGGCGGGATTCGGGCGTGAGCTTGTCCCAGACGCGGCGCAGGCCGAGGAAGGACTTGATGTAGCTCTCTTGGAAGGCTTCGCGCGCACGGCATTCATGCAGCACGTTGAAGAGCGTGGTCTGGGCGGGCAGGCTCGAGAGCACTGTGCTGCTCACGAAGTCGCTGAGCAACTCCTTGTGGAAGGGCTCGGGCTGGTCCTGCAATACGGCGCGCCAGGTGCCTTGGAGGAAGGCGATCTGGTTGGTATCGGCTTGGCTGCTCATGACCTGCTCCTGGTATCCGTGTCGGGGACCGTCACCAAGCAGGCCAGGGATGGGTGGCCCACGCAGGTGGGCAACCGTTGATCCGGCGATCCCGCTGCCCTGGGGCGTAGGCGCCCTGTAGGCCGGTGACTTTGCGTCCCCATCTTTCGGTGGGTTTGCCTTGGTCGGTTATGTATATCCTAACACAGATATTTACATTATGTAAAGTAAATAAGCCACAGATTTAATGCTCCAGTCTGATATTTAAAATCCTTCTAAATCATATGGTTATAAGTCATCACCCCAACCCAATGAGCGCGGTTATAGGGCTTTATTGAGTCGCGCGACCAAAGGCCAGGCATGGGTAGCGTCAAGTCTTGAGGGGCGGCCCAGGAGGGCTACAGCCCCATCAGCAGCGGGGGTTTACAGCATCTTTAAGGACTGGCGCTGACGCGGCCGGCTGGCGTGCAGTACTATTGTAAAGTTGAGACCGTGCCCTGATGGCATAGTCTATAAAAAGAACACTATCTGGCGTCTGGTCACGGCCAGGAAACCGTGATCCTTTGAGCCGTCTTCAGAGTCTTGGGAGAGAGCATGCGTATCCGTCTGACCGCACTGGCATGTCTGAGCATGCTGTTGGCGGCCTGCCAATCCAACCCCACGGACAGTGGCGCGTGGATGATGCAGGGCGATGCGCCGTGGGTGGGTGCCGACGGCCAGTGCATGCAGTTGCGCCCGCTCAAGCCCGAGGAGAAACAGGGCTTCTGCTATGACGTCATGACCGGGGTCTACCAGAAGAAGCACCACTACGAAGCGCTGCAGCCCGACGAGTTCGCCTTCCTCTACAACAAGGCCGAGCCGACTCCGGCTTCTATGTATGCCATCGAGCCGCCGGTGCCGCTCGGCACCGTGGCGCCGGCGGGCGATCGCAAGCTCGCCTACGTGCAGCAGCTCTATACGGCACTGCCGTTCCGCATCAACAACGCGCACCTCTCATCCCATAACCGGGATGCCCTGCACGGCGCTTTCAACGGCTGGAAGACCCAGGGCATCAGCGTGGTGACGGTGGACGTGACCGGCCATACCGATGCCAGCGGTCCCCAGAGCTACAACTTCCTCTTGTCCCGCTGGCGCGCCCAGTCGGTGGCGTATTACCTGAAACGCATGGGCGTGCCGTCCAAGTCCATCAGCGAAGTGGGCGTGGCCATGCTCGGCCCCCACCCGGATGCGCAGACACCCGAGGACAACCGCTACGTGGATCTCAGGGTCTGGCTGGTGCCGCCTTCTCCAGGGGATGATGAGAGCGTGGCACAGCGCTGAACCGCACCCCTAAGACCCATGAAAAAGCCCGCTAAAAGCGGGTTTTTTCATGGGTCCTGGGTCCGGACAAGAAGACGCCCGGCGGACCGGGCGTCTCGGTTTCCATCTGCACCGAAAGATGATCAGGTGCTGGAGACTTTCTTCAGGCAGGTGATGACGTCGTCGGTCATCTTGTTCGCTGCCTCAGGGGTGGAGGCGGGCTTGTTCACGTTCGGGCAGCCGGCCTTGGTGCCGTAGCTCTTGAAGGCATCGCTCACCAGCAGGGTGCGGGCCTGGTCCAGCCAGGCGCCTTCCTGCTTCAGGGCGGTGCTGTAGGTCGCATAGGCCGAGTTGACCTTGGCGTCGATGCCGCCAGCTTCCTTGTTGTAGTCGTTGATCTTGGTGTTCAGCGTGTCCTCACGCGTCTTCAGCGCCGGGAACTCGCCGTTGACGCGGGTCACATCGGCGTTGATCTGCTGCTGGTCAGCGGTGCAGGCCTTGAACTGGTCCTGGTTCAGCTTCTTGTCGGAACCGCAGCGGTTCTTGAAGTCAGCGGCGGATTGGTTCACGTCGGCGCTGTCCTTCTGGTATTGCGCCACGTCGGCCGCCAGCTTGTTCTGGTCCACGCCGAACTGCTTGGCCTGTGCGGCCATGTCTTTCTTGTGGTTCTGGGCGGCGTCATAGGCGGCCTTGGTGTCGGCCACTTGCTTCTGCACCGCCTCACCGCTGCTGATGAGATTCATGACCGACTCGGCGCCCCAGGCGGCGGACATGGCGCCGGCCAGGCAGAGCGCCAGGGTGATCACGGAAATACGCATGCTTTTCATGGAGACCTCAGGGTTTTAGGGTTCGAAATCCAGGCCGCTATTGTAGGGTCTGCCGGGCCGGCCACCAAGGCCCGTAAGACCCCGTCCAGCCCCTGTAATCCAGGGCCCTCAAGGCCTATAACGCGGCCGGGCTTGGGGGGTTGTCCGGGGCTGATAGGGTCTGACCGGGGCCAGAGCAGGTCCCTGGAGGACGGCCCCGACAGGATGGCTTTAAGAGAGCCGAGCTACAGGATCGCCGAATAGTCATCCTGGATACGACCCAGGTCCAGCCGGTTCAGGAAGTTCGAATAGCACATCCAGGCGGTGAGGGCGTTCAGGTCGGCGATCTGGGGCGGCAGGAAACGCGGTGGGGCCACGATACCCTCCTGCACGAACTGGGACAGGGTGCGCACATCCTCGAGGGTGGTCTTGCCGCAGAACAAGAGCGGGATCCGGTCCAGCATGCCCTTGCGTACCGCGAGGCGCATGTAGTTGTAGATCATGATGAAGCCCTTGTTATAGGACAGGTCCTTGGTGAAGGGCGGACCCTTAGGGCTGCTGCCGCGGAAGATGCGCGCGGCGCTGCCGTAGCTCTCGCCTTCCTCCAAGCCCTGCTCCAAGAAGAAGCGATACACATCCAGGAAGTCGCCGCCCTTCTCGGCCATGTCCACCGCGCGGATGCGGTTGGCCAGGCGCCGTAGGCGGCTGGGATACGAAGCGAAGGTGATGATCTCCATCAGGATGGCCAGGCCCTCCTGGGTCACGGTGGAGGAGGGCGGACCCTTAGAGAGAAAGGTGCAGATGGGCTGCTGGCTGCCGTTGAGCGTGGTGCCGAGATGCACCCAACCTTCGTGCACTTCCAGCACCTTCAAGTCGCGCTCGTTGAACTTCGCTTCCTTGCGGATCTTGAGGTAGTCGGCGCCGGCAGCGGCGTCCGCCACGATGCCGTCCGAGAGCAGCACTCGCACCGTGCCCTCCGACTCGCGGAAGGCGTGGTTGATGCGCTTCTGCAGGATCTTCACCGCCTGCTCGCCAGCGATGTCGCGGGGCTCAGGTTTCAGCAGTTCGCTCTGGTCGATGCTGGCGATGGCGTCGCCGAGGATCTGGCCCAGGTCCGCGAGGGTCGGTCCGCCTTCATGGAAGGCGTCGCTGGCGGAGCCGTACAGTTCCTGGGAGATGGTGCCGAAGTCGCGGGTGCCGCGTGCTTCCAGCATGCGTACCACCTGGCTGTACTCCCGGCACATGCGCCGCATGATGCCGCCCAGGGAATTGAACTGGCCGAGGCTGCGGGTGATGTCCCGCTCGATCTCGTGGAACTCCTGGCGTTTGGCGGCGGCGTCGAAGCCCAGGGGGTGGGACGCATAGTAGTCGTCGCTCACCCGCGGCAGCTCGCGGCCACCGTCTTTCATGAACTGCTCGTAGATCGCCGTGTCCCACTTGATGTGGTCCAGGATGCGGATGGGCTTCTGCGCCATGACGATGCGGTCCGATAGGTCCCGCAGGGTCTGTTTGTAGTTGGTCTGACTGGTGTCGTCGGCGTTCATGCGGCTAGATTACTCGCCGCCGCAGGGGTATGCCAGAAACAGCATCCGTAAAGAAGAAGCCCCCTTGCGGGGGCTTCTTTCAGATCAGTTGAGACGCGCCAATTTCCTGATCTCTTGTAGCGCGACTGATAGGGATGGGAAGTCAGCGATGTTCGCTGCCTTCATATCCGACAGGATGTGCCGGGCATGGTCGAGACGCGCCGCATGGGTCTCCAGCCACTTCTCCAACTGTTTGGTGGCGGAACGGCTGTCGCGGGCGCCGGACAGCGCCTGGGCGGTGAGGGCTCGCTGCTGGGCATAGAGGTCCTCGCGCAGGGTGCCGCGGGCCACCGCCTGCCAATGACCGTCCACCGACAGGTCCTCGATCTGGATACGCAGCCAGCCCAAGCCCAGTTCGCTGCCGATCTGGAAGTAGACCTTGGCCACCACTTCCACCGGCAGCTTGCTCTCCCGCGCCACGTCCACGATGTCGAGGCCGGCGTACAGGGGCCCGATGGCGGCGATGCGCCGGGCCAGGGCCTCGGGCACGCCAACATCCACATACTGCTGCACACCCTGGTTGAAGCTCTCCGCCAGGTAGTCGTTGAGGATGGCGGGCATGTGTTGCACCAGCGCGGTCAGGCCCGGCTGATACAGCGGCACCGTGGCGGCGATATCCAGCCGGTCACGCTGATGGTCGATGAGCCAGCGGGTCACGTGCTTCAAGAGGCGCGAACTCTGCACCGCCATGGAGATCTGCACGCTGGCCGGTACCTTGTTGTCCAGCGCCTCGACCGCCTGCCACAGGGCCGGCATGGAGAAGCTCTCCTGGGCGATGGCATAGGCGCGAGCCACGGTGGAGGCATCCACGCCGGTCTCTTCCTGCATGCGGTGCGCGAAGGTAGAGCCCATGCGGTTGACGATGCTGTTTGTCACAGCCGTGCAGATGATCTCGCGGCGCAGCCGGTGCTTGGGCATCAGCTCGGCGTAGCGCTTCTGCAGCGGCGTCGGGAAGTAGTTCTCCAGTTCGTTGGCGAGGTAAGGGTCCTCGGCCACGTCACCGGCTAGCAAGCCGTTGTAGATGTCGATCTTGCTGTAGGCCAGCACCACCGCCAGTTCCGGCCGGGTGAGACCGCGGCCCGCCTTGCGGCGCTCCGCCAGGCCTTCCTCGGTGGGCAGGAATTCGATGGCGCGGTTCAGCACGCCGCCCTTCTCTAGGGCCTTGATGAGGTAGGCATGCTCGGAGAGGCGTCCCGGTGCCTGCACCTCGGCCACGGAGATGGCCTGGGCCTGCATGTAGTTGTCCCGCAGCACCAGGGCCGCCACTTCGTCGGTCATCTCGGCCAAGAGCTTGTTGCGGGCCGCCTCGTTCAGGGTCTTCTCGGCGGCCACCAGGGTCAGCAGGATCTTGATGTTGACCTCATGGTCGGAGCAGTCGACGCCGGCGGAGTTGTCGATGAAATCGGTGTTGAGCCGTCCGCCCGCGAGGGCGAATTCGATGCGGCCGCGCTGGGTGCAACCCAGGTTGCCGCCTTCACCCACCACCTTGCAGCGCAGCTCCGAGCCGTTCAGGCGGATGGCATCGTTGGTACGATCGCCCACTTCCGCGTGGGACTCGCTAGCGGCCTTCACGTAGGTACCGATGCCGCCGTTCCACAACAGGTCCACCGGGGCCTTGAGGATCACCCGCAAGAGTTCCGTCGGCGCGTAGTTGCCGGGCTCGGTGCCCAACACCGCGGCCGCCTCCTTGCTCAAGGGGATGCTCTTGGCGCTGCGGGGCCAGATGCCGCCGCCGGCCGAGATCAGCTTGGCATCGTAGTCGGCCCAGGAGGAGCGGGGCAGGTTGAACATGCGCTCCCGCTCCTTGAAGCTCTTCTCCGCATCCGGGTTCGGGTCCAGGAACACGTGGCGATGGTCGAAGGCCGCCACCAGGCGGATGTGCCGCGACAACAGCATGCCGTTGCCGAACACGTCGCCGGACATGTCGCCGATGCCTGCCACCGTGAAGTCGGTGGTCTGGATGTCGGTGCCCATCTCACGGAAATGGCGTTTGACCGATTCCCAACCGCCTTTGGCGGTGATGGCCATCTTCTTGTGGTCGTAACCGACGGAGCCGCCGGAGGCGAAGGCGTCGCCCAGCCAGAAGCCGTATTCCGCCGAGATGCCGTTGGCGATGTCGGAGAAGCTGGCGGTGCCTTTGTCGGCGGCCACCACCAGGTACGGATCGTCCGGATCGTGGCGCACCACGTCCTTGGGCGGGAT
>DASYCJ010000080.1:0-5985 GCA_036500225.1 Gammaproteobacteria bacterium | reverse complement strand
CACGCCGCCCAGGGCCTTGGGTCCCAGCGCCACGCCGACGATCACGGGTACCAGGATCGGCAGCAGGGAGGGGATCACCATCTCCTTGATGGCGGCCTTGGTGAGCATGTCCACCGCCAGGGAGTAATCCGGCTTGGCCTTACCGGTCATGATGCCGGGGATCTCCTTGAACTGCCGGCGCACTTCGTTCACCACGGAACCTGCAGCGCGGCCCACGGCTTCCATGGCCATCGCGCCGAACAGGTAAGGCACCATGCCGCCGATGAACAGGCCGATGATGACCATGTGGTCGGAGAGGTCGAAGCTCGTGACCACCCCGCCGTTATGCGAGCTCAGGCTGTGGGTGTAGTCGGCGAACAGCACCAGCGCCGCGAGGCCCGCGGAGCCGATGGCGTAGCCCTTGGTCACGGCCTTGGTGGTGTTGCCCACCGCATCCAGGGGATCGGTGACCGCGCGCACTTCCTTCGGCAGGCCGGCCATCTCGGCGATGCCGCCGGCGTTGTCGGTGATGGGGCCGTAGGCGTCGAGCGCGACTACCACGCCGGTCATCGAGAGCATGGCAGTGGCAGCGACCGCGATGCCGTACAGGCCGCCGAGGTTGAAGGCGCCATAGATGCTGGCGCAGACCGCCAGCACCGGCAGTGCCGTGGCCTTCATCGAGATGCCTAAGCCCGCGATGATGTTGGTGGCGTGTCCGGTCTGGGACGCAGACGCCACGTGCCGCACCGGACCGTATTCCGTGCCGGTGTAGTACTCGGTGATCCACACGATCACGCCGGTCAGCAGCAGGCCGATGACGGCGCAACCGTACAGGCTCGTAGCGTTGGCGCCCATGAGCTGCTTGGTGATGGGATAGAAGGCGGCCGCGGACACCAGGGCCGACACCAGCACGCCCATGTATAGCGCGTTCATGATCTTGCCACCCTCGCGCGCCTTGACGAAGAAGGTGCCGATGATGGAAGCCACGATGGAGGCGCCGCCGAGAGCCAGCGGATAGATCACGGCGTATTCGCCGAAGTCAGCGGCCAAGAGGCCGCCCAGTACCATGGTGGCGACCACGGTCACTGCGTAGGTCTCGAAGAGGTCAGCCGCCATGCCGGCGCAGTCACCCACGTTGTCGCCCACGTTGTCGGCGATCACGGCAGGGTTGCGCGGGTCATCTTCAGGGATGCCGGCTTCCACCTTGCCCACGAGGTCAGCGCCCACGTCAGCGCCCTTGGTGAAGATGCCGCCGCCCAGACGCGCGAAGATCGAGATCAGGGAGCCGCCGAAGGCGAGGCCCACCAGCGCATGCAGCGCCGTGTCGGTGCTGCCGCTCAGGTGGGTTGCCACCAGGTAATAGCCGGTCACGCCGAAGAGCCCTAAGCCCACCACCAGCATGCCGGTGATGGCGCCTCCGCGGAACGCCACCGCAAGGGCGGGGTTCATGCCCTTACGGGCGGCCTCGGCGGTACGCACGTTGGCGCGCACCGAGATGTTCATGCCGATGTAACCGGTGGCGCCGGAGAGCGCCGCGCCGATGGCGAAACCCACGGCGGTGTACCAGTTGAGGGCGAAGCCGATCACCAGGAACAGCACCGCACCGACGATGCCGATGGTGGTGTACTGGCGGTTGAGATAGGCGCGGGCGCCCATCTGGATGGCAGCCGCGATCTCCTGCATACGCTCGTTCCCGGCCGGCTGGCTCAGGATCCAGCGCACCGAGATGGCGCCGTAGACGATCGCGAGGAATGCACATCCCAGCGCGAACACCATGTAAATCTGGGGCATCGTCATCTAACTCTCTCCCAAAAGTGACGGATGTTTATGCGGAGCTTCAGATCTTGAAATCGACTTTGAGTTTCTTGCGCACACCCAGGTTCTTGAGCCTGGCGTACTGCGGGACCCCGTCTTTGTAGGGCGGATAATCCTCTCCCTGGATGAGGGGCGCAAGGTAGCGGCGGCCGGCGGGCGTGATGCCGAAACCGTCTTCGGTGATGTAGTCGCGGGGCATGAACTTCTCATGGTTGGCCACGTCCGCGAGTTTGGCGGAGCCGATGGCCCACTTATAAGGCTTGTTCGACTTGCGCACGATGGTGGGCATGATGGCGTTATGGCCCTTGAGGGCGAGTTCCACCGCCGCCTTACCCACGGCGTAGGACTGTTCCACGTCCACCTTGCTCGCGACGTGGCGGGCGGAACGCTGCAGGTAGTCCGCCAGGGCCCAGTGATACTTGAGCTTGAGTTCCGACTTCACCATGTTGGCCAGGGTCGGCGCCACGCCGCCCAACTGAGCATGGCCGAAGGCGTCGCGGCTGCCGGCTTCCGCGAGGAAGCTGCCGTCCGGGTTGCGCACACCTTCCGAGGCCACCACCACGCAGTAGCCATACTGCTCCACGCACTGCTGGGTGCGAGCCAGGAAGGCCTTGGCGTCGAATTTGATCTCGGGGAACAGGATGATGTGGGGCGCATCGCCGGCTTTCTCGGCGGCGAGGCCGCCGGCCGCGGCGATCCAGCCTGCATGGCGACCCATCACTTCCAGTATGAAGACCTTGGTGGAGGTCTTGGCCATGGAGGCCACGTCGAGAGCGCATTCCTTGGTGGAGACCGCTACGTACTTGGCCACGGAACCGAAGCCCGGGCAGCAGTCGGTGATGGCGAGATCGTTGTCCACGGTCTTGGGCACGTGGATGGCCTGCATGGGGTAACCCAGCTTGTCGCAGAGTTGGGAGACCTTGAGGCAGGTGTCGGCGGAGTCGCCGCCGCCGTTGTAGAAGAAGTAGCCAATGTCATGGGCCTTGAACACGTCTATGAGACGCTCGTACTGGGCGCGGTTCTCTTCCAGGCCTTTGAGCTTGTAGCGGCAGGAGCCGAAGGCGCCGCCCGGGGTGTGGCGCAGGGCCCGGATGGCGGTAGGGCTCTCCTTGCTGGTATCGATGAGGTCCTCGGTCAAGGCACCGATGATGCCGTTGCGGCCGGCATAGACCTTGCCGATGCGGGATTTGTGCTTGCGGGCGGTCTCGATGACGCCACAAGCCGAGG
Source organism: Gammaproteobacteria bacterium (assembly GCA_036500225.1). Classification (GTDB taxonomy): domain Bacteria; phylum Pseudomonadota; class Gammaproteobacteria; order Natronospirales; family REEB76; genus DASUBN01. The sequence continues at coordinate 2,964 of DASYCJ010000080.1, read as the reverse complement.
CATTGATGACGGCCGTGACTCCTCCGGACTGGGCATAGAAAGCGTTGCGCTTGGAAGCCATTGTTTTACATACTCTTTTATGCACCGGCGCCGCTGCCGGACCCCGGATTCTACCGGGGGGACGCGGGGACATAAACAGCTGTGACGGCCATCACGGCCGTCAAACGGATAGATTGTTAAAAAGTATCCGAAGTATCAAGGCAATGATGTTTCCAGTACAGTAATCGGGATTCGAGCCCATTCCGCCCTATATATAGGGGCAGAGCCGGTACAGGGGTGCCGGGGGCAACCATCAATTAACGCAAGTGGTCGGGGAGGGGTTGTGAAGGGAGGCGTCCTGCATTTCGCCGCCGTTATAGGCGCGGCTGTCGTATTTTCCACCTCACTGGCCGCGGCACCCGCCCCGGCCCCGGCACCTCCGGTCTCGCCCGGCCAGGTCCAGTCCACCCTTCCGACCCAGAAGGCTGTGCCCCGGAACCCTCTGGCTCCCCCGGGCAGCGCCGCCATCACGCCCTCCGGCGTCGTACCGGGCGGACCCTCCTTCAAGGTGATGAGTTTCAGCATCGAGGGCAACACCGCCATCCCCACGGATGAGTTGCGGGCCCAGATCGCGAGCTACGTGGGCCAGACCCTGACGCTCTCCCAGTTATATGACGTGGCCGACGTCCTGACCCGTTACTACCGGGCCCGCGGCTATGGCCTCGCCTACGTGGCGCCGCCGGCGCAGAAGCTGTCGAGCGGCAACGTGCGTTTGCAGGTGGTGGAAGGCCACATCGGCGACATCAATGTGCAGGGCAACAGCCGCACCCGTACCTCCGTGTTCCAGTCACGCGCCGCCGGCTTGCACAGCGGCGACATCTATACCGACGCCGACGCTGAGCGGGCGGTGCTGCTGATGAATGACCTGCCGGGCGTGAACGCTCGCGAGGTGCTGAGCCCCGGCTCGCAGTTCGGCAGTTCCGATGTGCTGTTCAACGTGGATGAGACCGCCGCGAGCGGCGATGCCTCGGTGGATGACTATGGCCGCAGCGTGATCGGCCGCTGGCGCTTGAACGCGGACTTCGCCATCAACAGCCTGACCGGGAGCGGCGACCAGCTGGCTGCCGGCATCACCCATTCCCAGGGCAACGAACTCAACTTCGGCAAGCTCTCCTATGCCTTGCCGCTGGTGCCCGCGGGCGCCACCCTCACCACCGCGTTCAACCGTGCCGAGTACCACGGTGAATTCAGTGCCGCGCCGGGTAGCGCTGCCACGGGTTTCAGTGGGAGTACCCAGAACGCTTCCATGAACTGGCAGGATCCGGTGGTACGTACTACCGCCAAGAGCGTGTACTGGAGCGTGGGTCTGGCATATGACAACAGTCGCAGCGAGACCGCGAGCACCAACTCGCTTACGACCAACATCCTACTGCTACAGATCAGTCGTTATTACTCCCGTACTTGGGCTGATCAGAGCAGCTTCTCCATGTCTACTACCTTGTGGACCAACGGCAAGCACTACGATCATTCCCAGGGCCTGAATAATGTCGACGCTGAGCGCGGCCGTTTCGAGGCGGATCTCGCTTACCAGTTGCCATTCGGTTCCAGTTGGAGCTGGGTGAACCAATTCAACGCTTCCTATTCAGTGAACACCCTCACTGATGCAGACAAGTTCAACCTGGGCGGCCCGGGCAGCGTGCTCGGCTACCAGTCCGCCGAAGAGCGTGGTGACAGCGGCTACTTCGCCTCCACCGAACTGGAGCGCGGCCTGGCCATGGGCAAGTATTTCCCGACGGTAGTGGGCCTGTTCCTGGACACCGGCAAGGTGTGGGACAAGGCTGGCACCTTGGGAGTGAGCGGTGACACCTCACGCGGCATATCGAGCGGGGGTCTCGATCTGCAGCTGTTGCCGTCCAGCGACCGGTTCAACGCACGCTTGCAATGGGCGTACGCGATCGGCCGCCGTCCCGCTGACGGCAGCGGCGGTGGTCACATCTGGTTCACTTTGGGGATGACGTTCTGATCCACGACCCAATCTCCGGGTCTTGAGACAGAGCAGAGGAAAAAGGCGATGAACAAGCGTATGCCCGTGGATGGTTCCATAAGCGTCTGGATGCAGCAGATATGGGTCGAAGCCCGGCTGCGGCGCGGTGTGGTGCAGGCAGCAGGTGCTCTCGGCGCCCTCGCGCCGGTGCTGGCGCTCGCCAATCCGACAGGCGGGCAGGTGGTGGCGGGCACCGCGACCATCGGCACAGCCGGCAACGGCGTCATCATCAACCAGGGTTCCCAGCGCGCCGCCATCAACTGGCAGCAGTTCTCCGTCGGCTCCAACGAATACGTGCAGTTCAACCAGCCGAACAGCTCCTCGGTGGTGCTGAACCGCGTCATCGGCAGCAACCCCTCTGGCATCTTCGGCCAGATCCACGCCAACGGCCAGGTGTTCCTGATCAACCCCAACGGCATCCTGTTCGCACCGGGCTCGAGCCTGGACGTATCCGGCTTGACCGCGAGCACCCTCGACATCAGCGACGCCGACTTCATGGCCGGCCGTTACGTATTCAGCCGTGCCCCCGGTTCCTCGGCGGCCACGGTGGTGAACCAAGGCAACCTGCAGGTCTCGGCCGGCGGTTACGTGGTGCTGGCGGGCGATTACGTGGAGAACGACGGCGTCATCAACGCCGTGAGCGGCCGCGTGGTGCTGGCAGCGGGCGGCGCGGCCACCCTCAGCCTCGGCGACGCAGGCGATCTCATCAGCTACAAGATCGACGCAGCCACCCTGGCGCGGCTCGCGGGCGTGGACAACGCTGGCAGCATCGTCGCCAACGGCGGAAGCGTAGTGATGACCGCAGACGTGGCCAATGCGCTCACGGCCACGGCGGTGAACAACTCAGGTCTGATCACTGCGCACTCCGTGCGTCAGCAGGGCGGCGAGATCATGTTGCTGTCCCAGGGCGGCGACATCGAGAACAGCGGCACCCTGGATGC